>NZCD01000071.1 GCA_002688135.1 Parcubacteria group bacterium | reverse complement strand
GTGAATTTAGAATGTAGTATTGACAACATGATAAGTATGGTGTAGTTTAGGATGTGATCATTAAAAGGAGAACATAGTGATTTTCATTTGTAGTACTTCGCGTCCGCTGCCTGTAATTGTGCATACGCTTTTGTTTCATGGTGCTCGTCATATTTACGGCACCACAGAAAGTGACTCATATGATCTTATACATGATCTGTTTGAAGGTCGCGTTTCTTATCAAGGTAAATCTGCGTGCATGGGTTGTATTTCAGGACCTCTGTTTGATGGGGTTCTGGAAATTGGTGATACGACGATCCGCTGTTCATTTGTGGTGCGTAGATCGTCCATGCCAGAGGTTCAACGAATGGGTGCGGTGTGTATTCCGATGGTTGGAAAATATCCAACACCAAGACGATTTTTGGAGCATGTCCCAGGCGATGCGAGTGTGAATTAGATGAAAGTACTTGAACAAATTCAGATTGTTGAGCGTTATCAGAAAACCGGTCATGTTCACGAGTTGTTGTGTGGAGAAAATGCTGCTCACCCGCTGTTGATTCCACGTGTTGGTTCAAATGGTGAGTGTGAGATTTTTTGCCCTGAAAAGGGCTGTGCGCATTGTCGTACAGTTTCGATTAAAGAGTGTCAGAATTTTCAGGCAATGATTGATGCTGATCCGAAAAAACTTCTTAAATTGGCGTAATATAATCCTGACAGATGTCGGGGTTTTTTATACGTATTATGGTATTTTGTGCTATAATAATATAGCCTATGCGTCGATTATTTTACATTCCAATTATTATTGGTGTTGCTGTTTTTGCAGTACCGCATTTTTTGTCTGCTGCGAATTCAAATGTTTTGCCTGTGCCTTTTGTGGTTCAAGCACCTCATGCAAATTGGGAGCAGCCATATCAGGATGCGTGTGAGGAGTCTTCTATTACTATGCTGCATGCGTATTATCAGGGCGATACAAGAGCGAGGATGCCAGCTGGTGAGGCTGATCGATGGATTTTGGATTTAGTTGGAATCGAGAAGGAAATTTTAGGATATCATCGAGATACAGATCTTTCTGATATGGCACGTATGATTAATGACTTTTTTCCATTTGAAGCTCGTGTGATTGATAACCCAACATTATCACAAGTAAAATCTGAAATTGACAATCATCGACCCGTCGTACTTCCGGTTTGGGGTAGGTACCTAACAAGTAATCCTCATTTCTCTCCGCCTGGTCCGACATATCATACGATTTTGATTATTGGGTATGATGATTCGCGAAGTCAATTTATTACACATGAATCAGGAACACGTCATGGGAAGAAATTTAGATATGGATATGATGAGATCATGAATAGTTTGCAGGATTTTGTTCCTGGGAAAGATGGTAAGCCAAGTTTGGATCGTCGCGTCAAAAGAGGATTGTTCACGAGTTTTGATGTTACTACTTCAGGACAGGGAGATGGTGATGGGGATGGTTTGAGTAAGCAAGAAGAGTTGTCATTGAGAACTTCGTTATTAACTTCTGATACAGATCATGATGGTTACAGTGATGGCGCTGAAGTTTCATCTGGATTTAGTCCAACGATTAACGAATACGGATTGGTGTCTGGGTCACTTGTGAAATCCGCGAATAATCCGAAAGTTTATGTATTGGAGAGTAGTCAAAAGCGTCATATTGTTAATGAGAGGGCTTTTGAAAAAGCGGGTTATAAATGGCGTGACATAATTGTTGTTTCTGAAAAGTTTTTATTATCAATTTAGTTTTAGAACCTATCTATGGATTCATTATCTTCTTTCATGAATGATGGGCAGTCTCAGGTGTTTAAAATTGCGCGTGCTGCGCAGGCTGTTTCGCGCGCGCAAGAAGTATTTGATGAACTGTATCCGGGGGTGGCTGCTCATGTGCGGGTGATATCTCTTAAGGATGATGTTCTACGTGTTGCAGCTCCGGCTTCAGCTGTTATTTCTGATATACAGCTGCGAGGTGTAGATATTAAGCGACTGCTAAATGAGAGAGTTTCTCCATTTTCTGTATCTCGTATTGTGTGCCTTGCAAAGGCGGATTCAATTGGGTAAACTCCGAATCTAGATTGAAAATAGTTTATGACATATTTGGCATATGTCATCTACATGTCGATTGGAACGATCATGGCGTTGGGCGTGTGGATGTGGACATTAATTTCTATTAATCCTGAAACCAGCGGACCTGCTGGTATCCTTTTGTTTTATATTTCTCTTGCTCTAGCATTAGTTGGTATATTTGCATTGCTTGGTTTGTGGGTGAGGGTGATGATTGTGAGGACTAGTGAAATGCGTGTGCTGGTAGTTCGTGCGAGTTTTCGTCAGGCTATATTGTTTATGTTATTGGTTATATCTTCATTGGTGTTGCAGATGCAAGGTATGATTTCATGGTGGGCGTTTGGTTTAATTTTTTTATTTGCTATTAGTCTGGAATTCTTTTTTGCTTCTGGAGAGCACCTCTGAGTGCTATTAAACTGTCATTCTCGCGAAAGCGGGAAACCATAAAAAAGTATGTTAATGTCACAACAATTTGCATCGACTCGAAAAGATGTATCTGAAGAGGAGGTTAGTGTGAATGCTCAGCTTCTTACGAAGGCTGGATATGTTGAGAAGGTAATGGCTGGAGTTTATGCTTTTTTGCCTTTAGGTTTACGTGTGCTTCGTAATATTGAGGAGGTTGTTCGGGAAGAAATGGACGCAGCTGGTGGACAGGAATTATTGATGCCGGCGTTACACCCAAAGGAATATTGGGAGGCGACCGGTAGATGGGGTGGATTGGATGTTTTGTTTAAAGTTCCTAGTCAGCATGGGGGGCGTGAGTATGCACTAGGACCTTCTCATGAGGAGATTGTTGTTCCGCTTGCTCAAAAGTTCATTCATTCTTATCGAGATTTGCCGCAATATGTGTATCAGATTCAGTCAAAATTTCGTGATGAGCCTCGTGCTAAATCTGGTATTTTGCGTGGACGAGAGTTTATGATGAAGGATTTGTATAGTTTTCATGTTGATGAGGATGATATGCATGCGTATTATGATGTTATGAAAATTGCATATTCTAATGTGTTTACCAGATGCGGTTTAAATGCAATTGAGACTGAAGCTTCGGGGGGTACTTTTTCTGAATTTTCACATGAGTATCAGGTTGTTACGGAATCTGGGGAGGATATTATTTTTACTTGTGAATGTGGATATGCAGTAAATCGTGAGATTGCGAAGGTGCAATCTGGTGATGAGTGTCCATTGTGTAAGAAGGGGGTTATCAATGAACACAAGGCTATTGAAGTTGGAAATATTTTTTCTTTGCATCGAAAGTATTCTGATCCATTCAAGTTGAGATACACTGATGAGTCTGGGGTGCAGCAGCCAGTATATATGGGGTGTTATGGAATTGGCATATCGCGTTTGATGGGAGCTGTTGTGGAAGTTCATCATGATGATAAAGGTATTGTTTGGCCTGAAGGTTTGGCGCCGTATCAGGTTCATGTCGTGCAGTTGGGTGATGATGAAGATGTTGTTAAGTCCACTCAAACTTTAATAAAAAAATTAGACAAGGTTGGTGTCTCATATATGTATGATGATCGTAAGCTTTCAGCAGGTGCCATGTTTGCTGATGCAGATTTAATTGGAGCGCCACATCGTGTTGTTGTGAGTGATCGATCTCTAAAAAATGGCGGCGTTGAGCATACTGTTCGCTCATCTGGTGATTCTAAAGTTATTGACATCGCGCAGCTTGTTAAAGAACTCTAAAATTAGTAAGGTAGGGATCATCAGGAGCAATCTTTCCCTAACACTTGGGTAAGGTTGTCCTAATAATCCGCTTTTTTATGTTGTCTGGATTTTTCGGAAGATTTTCAAAAAACCTTGGTGTTGATTTAGGAACATCGAACACACTTATTGTTCAGTCTGATAAGGGTATTGTTGTGGACTCACCAACAGTTGTAGCAATCAATAATAAAACAAATCAGATTATTGCGGTTGGTCATGAAGCTAAGGATATGGTGGGAAAAATTCCGCCTTATATTGATACGTACTTGCCTCTTACCAGGGGTATTATTTCTGACTATGAAATTACTGAAAAACTGCTTCGGTATCTCATTAATCGTGTTCATGAGCAGTCTACAGCGCTTATTCCTCGGCCGCGTGTTTTAGTTGGGGTGCCCTTGGAGGCTACAGAAGTTGAGAGAAAGGCTGTTGAAGATGTTGTATTGGCTGCTGGATCTCGAGAGGTAATAATGGTTGAGGATGTTATGGCTGCTGCGGTTGGTGCGCGTTTGCCTATTGAAGAGCCGGTTGGATCCATGATAGTTGATATTGGTGGGGGGAAAACTGAAGTGGCTGTGATTTCTTTGGGAGGAATTGTTGAGTGGCGCATGAGCCCTTTTGCTGGAATTGAGATGAATAAGCAGGTTGTTGCGTATACTCGAGATGTTTTTAATTTGTTGTTGGGTGAGGCCAATGCGGAGTCTGTTAAAATTCAGTTAGGCAGTGCTGTGGCTTTGAGTGAGCCGTTGCAAGTGAACGTTCGCGGTCGGGATGTTATTACGGGTTTGCCAAAAGAGGTTTTGATGACAGATACTCATGTTCGTGAGGCGATAGATAAGACCCTTAAAAGCGTCGTTGATACTGTGAAGAATGTGTTAGAAGTTACACCTCCAGAACTTGTTGCGGATATTCACGAGCGCGGAATTGTTTTAGTTGGAGGCGGTTCTCTGTTGCGTGGTATTGATTCTTTAATTCATCGTGAAACTGATATTTCAGTTCGTGTTACGGATGATCCACTTACAGCTATTGTTCGTGGGATGGGTGTGTTGTTTGAGGGTAGTGAGCCGTTGAATACAGTTCGACTTCCTTCTGCTCGGGATTAGCTATTTCATTATTTATGAATACTCGTTCTGTTTTCTTGCGTGGTTTTATTGTGGTTTTACTTGTCGTAGGATTTTCTATGACATCTTATGGAGCACTTTTTTTGGATCGAATTCGATCTTTTTTTATTAGTGTTGTGTATATAGGTCAGGATGTTAGGGTTTCTTCAATTGGTTCTAATAACGTGTCTGTTGAGGTTGAGGATGCTAGACTTTCTGATATTGAACAAGAGAATATTGAATTGCGCTCTATTCTTACTTTTAAAGAGCGATTTGATTTTGAAGGTGTTGGAGCAGATGTATTGTCGCGATCATATGATCCTACTCGAGCTCATTTGATTGTTAATCGTGGGGGGGATAGTGGAATTGAAAAGGGTGCTCCGGTTGTTGTTGGTGGTGGTGTTTTGGTGGGTATTGTTCGTGAGGTTTTACCGAACACGAGTGTTGTTCAGTTACTTATTGATCCTGCAAGTAAGGTTGCTGGTCGATTATTCAATTCTCAACAAAGCGAAGGTGTTGTTGCTGGAGGTCATGGAATTGTTGTTCGAATAGAACTTATACCTCGCGATGAAGAAATTCCAGACCAAACTCCATTGGTAACATCTGGTCTGGATCAATCTGTTCCGCGCGGATTATTGATTGGAAAAGTTGTTGCAGTAGAACAGGATGCAAGTTCTTTGTTTAATCGTGCAATTGTTGAACCTCCAATTGATTTTCAAAAAATCACGCATGTTTTTATTGCTGCATCTGCTTTATGAGGTTATTTCGGATTATTCGATATATATTTTTTGGTGTGAGCTTGGGTTTGTTGGAGTGGTTGTTATTTAATATCGCTCCTTTTTTTGGGATGCTTCGCGTGGTGTTAATGGTATCTCTTGTATTGCTGGTGAGAGGTCATATTTCTGCTGCTTTCGTTATAGGATTCTCTGGAATGTTGGTGCGTGATATTGGATCTTTTACTTTTTCATTTCCCTTGCATGCCGCACTGTTCGTGATTCTTATTACTGCGCTTTCTTTGTTTGCTCGACGATTAGTGACTCATCATTCAATGATAGGATTTGGTTTTTTTGGATTATTGGGATTTGTTTGTTTTCGTGTTGTTACTGATGTTGCTCAATGGATTGTGGTTGGTTCTGCTCACTCATTTACTTTCTTTTTTTGGACAGAAATATTTTTATCATTCATGATATATATAGTGATTGTTGGGATATTGCAGCGTAAGTGGGGTGTGTTACGTGTTGATTGGTAGTATGTCAAAGCAGCCTCGATTATTTCCCATAGATGATCCAGACCTTTTTCCTTATAGTGGTAAAGGTTATTTTGGTGTACCGCAACAGCGAGACAGAAGGTGGGTTGAGGGTGCATATACCAAACAAGCATCTGTGTTGGATGAGGGCCATGAATATATGGGCTCCTCTCTCACTAAATCGATGTATGCGTTTGCAGTGGCTTGTGTGATGATTGTATTTATATTGTTGTATGGTCGTGTGATGTGGTTGCAAGTGATGACTGGCACTGCATATGCACAGAAGGCAGAAAATAATCGTACTCGTCATATTGCTGTTGCTGCTGAACGAGGTGATATTTTTGATCGACATGGTGTACCGCTAACGCGCAATATTCCGAAATTTTCGTTACACATTTCTCCTCCTGATATTCCGGTTGAGGAAGATGGTAGGGAGGTGTTGTCTAACACCATTGCTAGTATTTTGAATCGTCCTTACGATGAGGTATTAGCAGATATACAGAATGCCTTGTCAATTGAAGGTAGGGAAATGTTGTTGTATGAGGATGTTTCTCATTCACAAGCAATAGCGTTGAGTGTGATTAGTGCAGATGAAATTTCACTACGTATTGCGACTGGAATTTCACGTTCGTATGATGTTTTTGAAGATCCGATCCCTTCGCTTTCGCATATTGTGGGTTATGAGGGTAAGATATCGGAGAATGAATATGAGTCTTATGTGAATGAAGGTTATGCGCCCACTGATTATATTGGAAAACAGGGAATTGAGGTTCAATATGAAAATGTGTTGCGTGGTAAAAAGGGAGATCGTGTGCTTGAGGTGAATTCTCGGGGAGTTGCCCTTAATGTTTTATCTGAAGAGGTGTCAGAACAAGGGCAGCGCGTGGTGTTAACAATTGATAGTAATATGCAGCGTGCGACAGAGGAGGCGTTAGCTCGCGGATTGGCATTTCATGGAAAACATCAAGGGGTGGTTGTTGTACAAGCTGTGCATACGGGTGAGATTTTATCGATGGTTAGCTTGCCAGGATTTTCTAATGAGGATTTTGCTCGGGGACTGTCTTACGAAGCTTATCAGGAAATTTTGGAGGATCCTCGTCATCCTCTGATTAATCGTTCTGTTGCTGGTTTGTATCCATCTGGTTCAATTATTAAACCTGTTATGGCGTTGGCTGGTTTGGTAGAAGGGGTGATTACGCCGCAATCAACCATCGTTTCTTCAGGTGGGGTTGGTGTTGGGCCTTGGTTTTTTCCTGATTGGAAAGCTGGTGGTCATGGTCGCGTAAATGTGAAGGAGGCTATTGCAGATTCAGTTAATACATTTTTTTATGTGATAGGTGGTGGTTTTGAGGATCGTGATGGTTTGGGGGTTGAGCGTATTACAAAGTGGTTGGATAGGTTTGGTTTTGGTCGTCCGACTGGTGTAGATATTTTACATGAAAAGATTGGTTTGATTCCTGATCCGGCATGGAAAAAGCAAGCTAAAGATGAGCGTTGGTATATTGGTGATACATATAATTTATCTATTGGGCAGGGTGATTTATTGATTACACCTTTGCAAATAAATAATGCTATTGCTGCTATTGCTAATGGCGGTCGTTTGTACAAGCCGCGATTGGTTTCATCGATTGGGGATGAGGAAACATCTGTATCATACGAGACTATTGGCGTGCCAGCAGAAGATTTTGAGGTTGTACAAGATGGAATGCGCGACGCTGTTATTTATGGTTCTGCAAAATCATTAGCTACTTTGCCGATTATGATTGCGGGAAAAACTGGTACTGCACAATGGTCGAATGTTCGCGATCCGCATGCGTGGTTTGTTGGATTTGCGCCGTATCGTAATCCTCAAATCGCTATTACAGTACTTGTAGAGGAGGGTGAGGAAGGGAGTCGTGTGGCTGTACCAATAGCTAGAGAAATATTTGAATGGTGGGTGAAGCATGGGTTTCGTATTAGTGAGTAGTTTGTAGTTTTGGTATTTGACGATAGAATCAAAAGTGAGTAGTTTGTAGTTAGGAGATCGTCGTTTTGCGATTTTTTTCTACTAACTACTCACCACAAACTACCAACTAAACATTATGAGCCAACCAGTTTATCTTACACAAGAAGCAATTGAGGATTTGAAAGAGGAAAAGCAGGCATTACTTGATGATGAGATTCCTTTGATTGCGGACAAAATTAATAAAGCTAAAGAGTTGGGTGATTTGAAGGAGAATTTTGAATATCACGAAGCTAAGGATCATATGGCTAAAGCTCATAGTCGTGTGCAACATATTGAGCGTCAGTTGTTGCATGCGGTTATTTATGAGGCTAAAGAAGGTGGTGATACGGTTGTACTTGGTTCAACTATTGAAGTTGATAAAAATGGATCTGTTCGTTCGTATCAGATTGTTGGAGCGCATGAAGCAAATCCTTCCGAAAGTAGGATTTCAAATGAGTCTCCTTTGGGGGCTGCTTTTCTTGGGCGCAAAGTTGGAGATCAGGTTCAGGTTGAGACTCCGCGAGGTGTTTCGGTGTATGTTGTGAAATCTATTAAATAGGTTTAAGGTGTAAGGTTTTAGGTATAAGCTTCTTTTCTAATTCCTTACACCTAAAACCTTACACCTTAAACCTCACTAAGCATGTCTGTTATCCAAATTTTGCTTCTGGCCTTAATAGCCTATTTTTTATTCCATACAGTACGCGTAGAGGGTGTGCCGAGTCGCCTTGTGTGGACGTTGTTTTGGTTGGGAGCTGGAACGGTTGTTGTTCGTCCTGATTTGTTATCTCGATTAGCTGATTTTGTTGGGGTTGGGCGTGGTGTTGATTTGGCTATATATGTGATTATTTTGGTGATGATGTATGTGATTTTTCGTATGTGGGTTCGTTTGTATGTGATGGAGTCTCATATCACAACTTTGGTTCGGCATATTGCGTTGGATGACAAGGAGTCTGATTCGTAATATGCGTATCGTAATGATCACTCCTGTATTTGCTCCGTATCGAGCTGGTATGGCTCGTGTTGCACGGGAGTATGCAGATGCTGCTTATGGCGTTGGACATCGTGTTACTGTTGTTACGCCTGAATATCCGTCTGTTGAGCATATTGATTTTGACTATGATGTGCAATATGTGAAGCCTATATTACATTTTGGAAATGCGGCTTGGATTGGTAATATTGAGGTTGAAGGGGAGATAGATATTATTCATGTCCATGCTCCTTTTATTGGAGGGATTGGGGCTGCGCGGCGTTTGAAGCAGCGATATCCTAATGCGCGTGTTGTGGTGACTTATCATATGGATTTGGTTTCTGATGGATGGAAATGTCCATTTTTTTGGTTGTGGAATAAATTTGCATTGCCGGTGTTGACTCAATTGGCTGATGTTATTCATGTGACATCACTTGATTATTTTAAGAATTCTGTGTTTTTTCGTTATGTTGGTGAGACACGAATTGTTGAGATTCCTCTTGGTATTGATATGTCTAAGTTTTTTGCTCTTGAACATGAACATGGTTTCTCTGTTTTGCTTGTTGCGTCATTGGACTCGTCGCACATGTTTAAGGGTGTGAAACGAGCTGTGAGAGCGATTTCAGAGGTTTCAGAGGCACATTTGGTGATAGTAGGCGGTGGTGATATGAAAGCCATATACGAGGAATTTGCAGATGAGTTGGGGTGTGCAGATCGTGTTAGATTTTTAGGAAGTGTGACTGATGAAGTTTTGGCTTCTTGTTACAGTGATGCAGATATTACAATCTTGCCGTCTACTGCATCATCCGAGGCTTTTGGTTTGGTGTTGTTGGAATCGCAAGCTTCTGGTACGCCGGTGATTGCAAGTAATTTGCCTGGGGTTCGTACTGTTTTTGATGAGGGCATTACTGGTTTTCAAATTTCTTGTGATGGATCTCAAACGCTGATTGATGCGTTGCGATTGTGGTATGATTTGGATGATTCTAAAAAAACATCAATGCGTAAAGCGTGTCGCCAGTGGGCACAGCGATTTGATAATGCACAGCTACTAAAACGATTGCTTGATGTGTATCAAAAGATGTGAGATCATATTGTCATAATAAATACACATATGAAATTTTTTAAGAAAATGTTTTGGGGTTCGCTGATCGCGGGTGCGGGATATCTGCATTTTTCAAAAAAAGGAAAGGCGATTAAAAAAGAGATACAGACAAAATTGCCAGTGATAATGAAAGAGGCAAAATCTCGTTATAAATCAGGGAAGAAGACGCTTGATCAGGTTATTGATGAAGTGGTTGAGGAGTGGAAGCATGCAAAGAAGGTGATGGGGGAGACCGCAGCTCCTTTGAAACGTGAGGTGAAGCGTCGAATGAAAAAATGATTGTTATGCACTTTGCATAATTTGTGACTTCGGTTACACTACATCCATGCTTGTTGTGGATAGGAGAAGATCGTAGGTATTGATCTGCGATGCAAAAGAAGGAGCCCCGAGATTTCGGGGTTTTTTGTTATTATTAGAAATAAAAAATCCGACCAATTAGTCGGATTGAAAGTTTCTACTGTTTCAGTAGAGCGATCGCATCTTCCGTGGATTTGATATCCTTGGAAATGAGATCGATTTCATTTTGGATGGATTGTGGGTCGGTGTTTTTTGCTTTTTCAAGCTTTTTTTCGATCTTAGTAGTCTCACTCTTCGCTTCTTTGACTTTTTCATCCAGACGATTGCATGTTTCATGCCACTTGGTCGTTTGGATTCTTTGAGGCAAGCTACGTAGAATCTCGAGCTTAGCTTCTTGTTCTTCTAGTTGTGATTGTACAATTTTTTTTCGATCCTCGAGCTCTCCAAGATCACACTGTGCGTTATGTAGTGATTCTTCCAGTGTGTGTCGTGCATCCTTCAGCTGAAGTAGAGAGTTCTCTAAGTCTTGAATCATCCCGTCCATATCCACTTCTTCATTCTCACTCGCAGAATCTTCTGGATCGGGCTCTGGGGTAGATTCTGGTAGGGGAATTGGGGGGGGAGGAGTTGATTCGGATTGAGTTGCTGGTGCTTCTTTTTTCAATGCCGAGTTGTCCAGTGTCACATCGTCTGCGAGGAATCCGGAGATCGACTCGAGGGTTTGATCTTTACCAAGCGACACTTTTCGATGGCGTCGACTGCTATCGTTCCGTCGCTTGATTCGGATTAAACCGAGTTCTTTCAGGAAATACAAATCGTCTCGTAGTGTTGAGTCAGCAACAGGATTTCCATCTTTTTTCAGCTGTGTGTTGATATCGAGTGCATTTTGGATCGTGAGATCTTCGTCAGCCTGTTTGCGCTGGGACATCATGTTTACGATCGTTTGTAGCACGCGTAATCTTCGCTGCGCTGTTGTTGAGCGTTTATTGACCTGGCTTGCTGTAGGATGCTTTTGTTTGTGCGCAGGTTTCACTGGTGTTTCATCGGGGTTTGCAGTGTGTGGTTGGTTTGCTGCGGTATTGCTAGCACGCGTCCTCACAATTGCCTTTGATTCATCAAGGAGCTGGATGCGCAAAACTTTTCCAAAGTTGGATTTGTTTTGGCGATGAAGTGAAATTGCTTCTTGGTGTGCGAGATGTCGAACTCGCAATGACATCATATCCATGTGCTTGAATGGCTTTCTTGTGCCTTTTCTGGCTTGAATTCGCTCAAGGAGGTCCTTGACTGAACCGTGGAATGTATTTTGAGGTTGTTTTTTGAGTTCAGCAACTACTTCGTTGTAGATGCGCTGCTTATCCGGAATTGTCAATGTACGACGTGTCATTATCATCTCCTGTGTATTAATATGAAATGACCATGTTGACCCTAGCATTATTTGGTAAATACGTCAAGCATGAATTTGAGTGTTTTTTGATCTATTTTGAGCAAATTTTAGTTGTTGTTTTGTGTTAATTCCTATTGCCTGATGAGGTGGAATCGGAATTGTCTGGATTGTTTTTTCTTGGTTGACTGCAATGCCTATAAGATCAGTTATGTAAAATTCTGATTGTGCGTTGTGGTTTGTTAATTCGTGTATATTATTGCGTAGCCATTTTGTATTGAATAGATAGGGTGAGGCATTTACTTCTGTGATATTTTTAATTGTAGGGTTTGCATCTTTGTATTCGATGATATTAGTTATAGCTTTATCGTGCCTGATGATCCGCCCCCAGTGTTTGAATGTGTTATACCATTGTTTAAAGTGAGGTACTGTTACCGTACCAATTGCTATTGTTTGATTTTGCTTTGCTGCATTGCAGAATTTGTTTAGTGAGTGTGTTGTGAAAAATGGGTGATCACCATAACACACTAGTACATATGGTGCTGTTATGTTTGGTAGTGCGCATTGCAATGCATGTCCAGTTCCAAGTGGTGTTTGTTGTGTGGCGTATGTTATGTCGCTAGATAGTGCTTGTGTGATATGTTTTTTATTATCGCCCACAACGATGATAGGTTTTGTTGTTGTATCGCATGAAGAAAGCGAATCAAGTAGATGTTGAATGATCGGTTTTTTGTCTATTTGAAGAAGCACTTTTGGTATTTCTGAATCCATGCGAGAACCTTTTCCTGCTGCTAAAATTACTGGTTGAATTATCATATGTATTATTTTACATATATATTGACATATATGTGAATGTTTGTTAATGTGATATGTGATTGGTGGTGCATGTTGCACGCTAGTTTATTGATCATTACATAGTAAAGAGGGTCCTATGTCACAACGAGTGTACATGAAATATCCAACTATCAGTGGTGGTTGGGATTATGTTCAGATAGATCCTTCGCGCGCATCTCTTAACATGTTGAGTGAGCTTTTTACTAGAAGCCGTCAACAGGGTGGTGAAGTTAAATATGTATCTATTTTCGGGTATGAAAATTTAATTAGCAAGCAGTACAATACTGATGAATTGGATGAGATTATTGAAGAAGTATTGCAGCCAATGCAGTACACAATCGATTCTAGTTCGAGTGAAACCGCTGCGGCTTTATCTGGTTTGATTGCTGACCTGCGCAAACTTAAAGAAGCTTTTTCTTCTATAGGTTCTGGCAAAGTTAGTAATGCGGCTCATGTTTTGCGAAATGTGATGTGGTCTATCAACTCGAGTGTTTGTGTTATTGTGAGCCTCATGGAGAATATTTCTCAAGAGGTTTCAGGGTTGAATTCAGTGAATCAGTCTTGGCAGAACACGACGAAGCTTGAGGGTGACGTTCGTCGATGGTATGAAGATTGGTCTGTGCATGCGCTGGAGATTGGCGGGCAGGTAGATAAACTTCGGGCGTTTGAAGCTGTTATTCAATCTGAAAGTGCTCAAGCGCTGATTGCTCGGGATATTTGTAAGAGCAATAATGAGAGAGCTCAAAAGATGTACGATGCAGCTGTTGTATTCCTTGATGATCCACAATCACTTGGAGTAGATAACTTTTGCGAGCGAGCTGGTTCTTATTGTGTTGATTCTTCGCAGGAGGCGCGCTCTGACATGGAAAAGGACATTGTTGCCGCTCGTAATCACATGCTAACGTGTCGAGATATGATTGACAGTTTGCATGAAGAGTGGATGACTGG
>NZCD01000070.1 GCA_002688135.1 Parcubacteria group bacterium | reverse complement strand
TTTACGCCGAATGGAAAACACTTTCCATTTTGGGTCGAACCTACATAGCGAAAGAGGGTATTAACGCTCAGTTAAGCATCCCTGAAAAAAATTGGGGAGAATTTTTGGAAACGCTGTTGAAACGACCTGAATTTAGGGATGTTAAAATTAAAATCGCCATAGACGAATTCGGAAAATCATTTCAAAAACTTATCGTCCGCCTAAAACCGAAAATAGTTGCCGACGGATTGAATGAAAAAAACTTCGACCCAACGGACACAGGAAAGTATCTTTCTGCAAGAGAATTCAATGAAGCCATTGACCAAAAAGGAACTATTGTGGTGGACGTAAGAAACTATTATGAAAGCGAAGTAGGATATTTTGAAAAATCTATCCGTCCTGATAAAGACACGTTCAGGGAAATACTGCCTGCCATAAAAAACGATTTACTAGGTTCCGAAAATAAAAAAATACTTCTTTACTGTACAGGCGGAATCAGGTGCGAAAAGGCCAGTGCTTACCTGAAATACCACAAATTTCAGGACGTAAATCAATTACACGGAGGAATTATAGAATACATACGGCAAGTTAAAGAAGAAAAACTTCAATCAAAATTCAAGGGTAAAAATTTTGTGTTTGATAAAAGAATGGGAGAACGAGTAACTGAAGATGTTTTGAGCAGATGCCATCAATGCAATGAACCGTCAGATGATCACACAGATTGCGCAAATCAGGCTTGCCATATTTTATTCATTCAATGTGAGTCCTGTTATAAAAAATTTGGCGGATGTTGCTCGTTAGAATGTTACCAATTTTCTCTCCTGCCAATTGAGAAACAGAGAGAGCTACGGCGCCAACCAAATTTTAAAGCCCCGTTGTTAAGATTTAAAGACCGCGTAAAACCTAAACTCAAAGAACTGAAAAATTAAACCTAACCTGAAACGAAATTATCCCTCATAAGACACCTGGCAAAACCCGTGGTTACAATAACCGTTAGGAATCTTTGCCAAATATTGTTGGTGATATTCTTCGGCATAGTAAAATTCTCGTAACCCAGTTATTTCTGTAGTTATTTCTCCGAAATCTTCCTGACTGAGCCTACTTTGATAATGCAAGCGACTTTGCTCGGACACCTCTTTTTGTTGTTCCCCATTTGTGTAAATAGCACTGCGGTACTGGGTCCCTATATCATTGCCCTGACCCATGTACTGGGTAGGATCATGATTTTCCCAAAACAGTTTCAATAAATTCTCTATACTACAAATTTTAGGATCGAAAACTACCAGAACCGATTCAGCGTGCCCTGTCATGCCGGTGCAAGTTTCTTCATATGTGGGGTTAGGAGTGGTTCCGCCGCTATAACCTGCGGCCGTCGTGTAGACTCCAGGGGTCTGCCAAAATATTCTTTCTGCACCCCAAAAGCAACCCATGCCAACAACGAACGTTTCTAAACCGGCAGGAAACGGAGAAACTATGGTGTTGCCGTTTACATAATGGACAGAAGAAGTGATGATAGGCACCGGTCTGCCAGGCAGACAATTTTCAGGTAAAGGAACCGCTGTAGGTGTACGGGAAAAATTGAACATAATTTGTTACCAACGCTTCTGGTACTGGACTGTAAATTGTGGAAAAGCCACTGAAAGCCTGTCTATCACGTCTCGTGAAGTGATTGGGTCCAGGGGATTCCCTAGTAGATTAACCCCATAGTCCATACGCCCTCCCTGTACAGCGCGGTCAATAAGCGGGGTAATGTCCCTGATATTATTGTTATCCAATTCTAAAATTCCTATGGAAGGCGCATGAACAAATGGAGATATATCTTCAATCATATTGTCCGAAAGGTCTAGATGGAAAAGGCTAGGCAATTCAGCTAAAGGTGAAATATCTGTGATTTCGTTGTCTGCTAAATAAATAAATCCAAGTTTTTTCAGTTCGCCAATAGGACGTACATCAGAAACATAAGTTTCGCCCATCCATAATCCAGTTAAACCCGTATACTCGGCAAGTGGTGTGGCATCAGTTATTTTGTTGCGTCCGACGCTTAACGTCCTAATCGTATCGGCAGAAATTATCGAAGAGACATAACTAAAGGTTTTATCGTTTAACCCAGTTTGTTCTATACTCAGTTCCTTCAATTTTGTTAGATATTTCAGGTCTTCCCAACCATTTTCGATTTTGTTATCACTCAGAACGAGTATTCGAATGTTAGGATATTGCCCGATACCAGTTAGATCTTTTATATTCGATATTCCCACATATAATTCAAATAACTCTTCAGGCTCGCCATCACCTAAAGCTTGTGATATGGCTCTAGCCAAATTACTATCCGGCATTATTGAAGAACTAGGGGCAGTGCTTTCTCGGATTTCGACTGAATCGTTTTCTGTAACTTCTTTTACCTCACGATAATCTTGCGGCTCAAACGAACCGATAAGTTCGTTCAGTTGAGAAATTTTAGAATTATAAACTTCTTTAAGTTCAGTAAGTTGAACTGCTAAAGATTCAAACTCAGGATTCGTCACAGTGGCTTTCTCGGTGCGGATATGACGATCATATTGCTCTTGAACGCCAACTTTTTTCATCGACAACTCCGCCAGCGCTTTATCGGAAGCCGTATATTCTGGATTCTGTATTTGACCGTTTGGATCCTTTGGATCAGTGATAAACACATCCATCGAAAGCACAACGTTTTCGGCTTCACTTATTTGAACATCCAATAAGTCCAGGTTATCTATCAAAGTAATAAGCGTGTTATCCCATTCAGGGTCTTCAATATTTTTGTTCTCTTCAGGGAAATCTTCGATCTGTTGATTTAGTAGTAGAATTTGTTCGTCTAAACTAGATATTTCATTCTCCAAATCAGCGGTGTCGGGGACAGGTGGTTCAATAACATCATCTTTTACATCGCTCTTTACTTCATCATTCAACACGAGTCGTTCAGGAGGGGGAATATTAGAATCCGCTTTAACTCCATCGATCGGGACAACTGATGTATAGGAATGAATTAGGGCGCCGAAACTTTCGTGTTGATCTGAATAATTTTCAATGACGAATGAGTCAACACAGGCACCTTCCATATCTCTGATAACCCAAAGATGGTTAATGTAGGTAAACACCGCTGAGTCCCTGCCGGGTGGGATGTTTTTAAAATACAAAACTTCATTCCCGTCGAAATCAATCCAAAATATGTTAACTGGAGTATTCATATCGTTTAGAAATTGGAGAGTAAATGAGGTCCTGTCTTCGTCCCTAGGGGATGAAAAGGCTTCATGATTAAGTAGGACCTTGTCGCCAACTTCGATACTTAAACTAGGATCTGAGATTCCAAGTGTATGCTCATCGTCGTTATGCTCAACCTCAATCACGCATCCTTTTCCTGTGAGTCCTGTCGCCTCTTCATCTACACCAATCTGGAAATTTGAAGTCCTTTCAACCAACCGTTGTTGCCCCTTTTGTTCGTCAGATACAACGTCAACTTCCACCTGAAGTAATTCTTCAATTATTTGTTCGGGAGAAAATGGGGCCGCGTTATCCGAATCAACGATCCAAGTATCTTGTTTACTGCTATCAGCCCATGGATTAATGTCGACGAACACCGGCTCACCTCCCAGATCTCTATCGATTACTGTAACGAATATGGCACAGTAAAAGTTAGGGTCGCCCGATTTTTCAGGTAACTTATAAACAACCCAATAATTATCCAACCCCGTTTCTATAGTTTTATCTCTTGTCTGAAGGTTTTTCTCTCGCATTACTGTTATGTTGGTCATTTCCTGGCGAGAATCTCGTTTGATTGTCAGGGTTACCGAAGAACCAGATGGACCACGAATTTTTTCAGCGGAATCAGCCGTACTCATCCCAGTGACATCTTCCCCATCTATAGCTATTAACCTGTCCCCTTCCTTCACACCAGCTTTTTCGGCTGGAGAGCCGGTCTCAGGGAAAAGGATTATATCGCCGCTAATGGTGTCGCGTGATCCTCTGGCTCCTATACCACCGTAGAAATTATAGCCAACATCCCCGTAATCCATCCGATCCCCTCTAAAATCAATCCAACCCAATTTGAACTCACCCGAATCATCCACTATTAATTTTTCGTCAATCTTCCGGGATATTACAAAATTAATATCTATTTCATCAGCGCCAGTCCTTGAAGCCAACTTCCCCTGTCTTTTCAAATCCAGACCATCCCGACAACTGTAATCATACAAATAATATCCATCACCCCTCTCATAATTGGTTCCAAAAGATCCACTATCTCCAGAAGCCCAACTGCGTGAAGATTCAGGAGCACCAGTGAGCACTTCCTTTAGAGTTTCTCTGGTTCTTGAATCTGAGGGAGTGGAGCCGAGATCGAAGCTTCTACCGCGTTAGAAGCAATTTTATTAGCAGCTTCAATCAACGGAGCAGCTCCAGCTACCATTGTAGACAGCGCTTCTATTTTTTCAATTGAAGTAGCCTCGTCGATTTTTTCAACGAGTGGTTCCACTTCAGATACGACCGTTCTCACCGCTTGAACGTCACTAGTGGAAACACATCCGAACACTGCGATTGAACAAGTCAGTATCAATAAATATTTGGCTGTTGGTAAAATTTTCATTTCAAAAAATTACTTAGTATTCTAATATTTTCTTACCTTGATGGAAATATCAACCAATCCCCTATAATTTTTGGGCCCTCTACCTCCCGCATAATATGGATCCACCTTCCAAACGTCGGGAACTCCTACTTTATTTCTCCTCTCGACCTTTATGACGGTTGCTGTACTTTTGTTCCCCTGTGTCCACACACTGACCACTAACCCTCTAATTTCAACGTCAGTGCCGGGTTCCAAAAATTTTAGTGTATCAACTGTAGAAATTAATGGGAATTCATTTTGTTCAGTTTGGAGATATACATATACAACATCATTTAAATAATCCAGCCCATCAACTCCCACACCAGAGAGGTTTACGACACGTTTTTCTCCTTCTATTCCACCTCCGTCTAATCCTAAGTTTACGTTGTAAATGAAGTACTCTTTGTAAGGGTTTGGGGTTGGAGTGGGAATTGGTGTAGAGGTTGCCGTAGGCTCTGGAGTTTCCGTAGGCTCTGGAGTTGCCGTAGGCTCTGGAGTTTCCGTAGGCTCTGGAGTTTCCGTAGGCTCTGGGGTAGATGTAGGAATAGGGGTGGGTAATTCCGTAGGTGTTGGGGATGGGGTCGAAGTTGAGGTTGGAACGGTAGTTGCGGTTGGGAAAATTTCAGGAGTAGGAGTAGGCATGGGTGTCGGTGTCTCGGTAGGAGCAAGTTTCATCGTAGTAACAGGCGTTTCTGTTGGCAAATTAATTGCAATCGGCTCCGGTGTTTCAGTCGATACTGGAGTTTCGGTCGGTAATGCAGTTGGCTTGGGTCTAGGTGAATTATCCGCCGAAGAATTGATTTGTTCGGTATCTCCCAAGATTTGCTTTATCACATACTGGTGAAATTCCTCCTGACTCATGCAACCTGAAATAGCGATAGAAAAAAACGCTACCAATAAAAACAATTTTATATAGTATTTGTAAATCAAAAACTTTCTTAACAGATAGACTACTTATTTAATAAAGTTGATGGAATCCTTGTTTATGGCCCACAATTATTATAAGTCAGAACATTAAATCTTCACAAAAGCCCATAAAAAAATACGTGGTGAAAATAATGAATCAACAATTAGTGGACGAAGCTAGAAAGCATATTGTAAAAACAGTTCGTGAATTTATTTCACGGGACGTATTGCCGGTAGCTTCACAATATGAAAACGAAGATTCGTATCCAGCGGACCTGATAGACAAAATGGCTGAAATGGGTCTATTTGGTATCACAATAGAAGAAAAGTACGGAGGTATGGGCCTGGATTACACAACTTACGCGATGGTTTTTGAAGAACTTTCAAAGGGATGGATGTCGATAACCGGACCCATTGGAACTCATTCAATATTGGCGTATGCGATCCAAAAATTTGGCACCGAAGACCAGAAAGTGAAGTGGCTTCCAAAACTAGCATCAGGCGAAAAACGTGGCGGACTAGCTTTAAGCGAACCTGTAGGGGGAAGTGATGTTGCCTCAATGGAAACTGAAGCAAAAAAAGATGGTAAAAATTACATAATTAACGGAAATAAATTATTTATAACTAATGGTCGGGAAGGGGACGTTTTTTTTCTTCTAGCAAAAACCGATTTGAAAATCTCGCCGAAACATAGGGGAATCACTGGGTTTATAGCGGAAAAAGGTCAAGGATTTACTGCCGGAAAGGATCTAAACAAACTTGGATACAGGGGCGTAGACACGGCTGAACTGATTTTTCAAAATTTTGTTATATCTCATGAAAATGTCCTTGGGGGAGTAGAAGGACAGGGATTTTATCAGGTTATGGATGCATTAGAAACTGGCAGAATTAATATTGCCGCTCGCGCTGTGGGCGTCGCCACTGCAGCATTTGAAGCAGCAATCAAATACGCCCAGGAACGTAAAACCTTTGGCAAGCCTATATCCGAACGACAGACTATCCAAAACAGTTTAGCTGACATGGCGACAAAAATTCATGCGGCGAGACTTATGACTTACGACGCAGCCAAACAAAAAGATTCAGGAGGTCGTTTCGACATGGAAGCAGGCATGGCGAAACTATATGCGAGCGAAATGTGTGGCGAAGTAACCTTGGATGCTATGCGGGTTTTCGGAGGTTATGGCTACATGAAAGATTTACCATTAGAAAGATATTACAGGGATGCTCCTCTTATGATAATAGGCGAAGGAACTTCCGAAATCCAAAGATTGGTTATCGCACGGAATCTACTAAAAAAATACACCATTTAATAATTCCGATAACGACACAAGTTTTTAAGAAAGTTCCTTTTTAAAAAATTCAACTGTTCTGGTTAACGATAATTCTGCAGCTTCCTGATCATAGACCTCTGACCTATCGTCATTACAAAATGCATGCTGTGCTCCAGAATAAATAAAAAACTCATTTTTAACTTCATGTTCATCTAGGGCCCTGCGTAAATCTGGGACTTGATCGGTGACCGGATCATTTTCAGCATAGTGCCCCTGTATAGCACAATTAACTTTGGACCAGTCCGGTTCATGTTTCGTTAATACACCATAGTAAGGTGCTACTGCATCAACAGCATTCATTGTCGCAAGATAAAAACACATACCTCCGCCCATGCAGTATCCTACGCAACCAACCTTTCCGGTACTGTTCAGAGCGTGACTTTTTAAAAAGGAACTGGCAGCTTTAAGAACACGAGCAGCATGGTCCATTTCCAGTTCTCTCATCAATGTCATTGCATGGTCGGGTTCTTCGGCAGTGACACCGTCATATAAATCCGGGGCAAAGGCTACATACCCGTTTTCAGCAAAAACATCCGCTTGTTTCTTAATATGGTGTACGAGCCCCCACCATTCCTGTATGACCAAAACTCCTGGGCCCTTATTGGATTCAGGTAACGATAAATAACCCCGAACCGAATTACTTTTCTCACCGACTTCGATCATCTTACCATTCATAAATTACACCTGTCTGTTGATTGATATTGTCAATTATTTATAGTCTCAGCGGCTCAAAATAACTGAAATTGTACCCAACAAACACAGAATTATTCCTAGAATTTCATATTTTTTTAGTTTTTCTTGGAAAAACATGACTCCTAGAATCACCGCAAAAACAGGTGCGGTGCTCGTGAAAATGGAATTAACCGTCACACTGTTTACACTCAAAGAAATAAACCAAGATAA
>NZCD01000069.1 GCA_002688135.1 Parcubacteria group bacterium | reverse complement strand
TTATCTAATTTATTTTCAATTCCGAAATTAATTCCCTCATCACTACCTCGTAATCCAGGATTTATTAAAGTAAACTTGGCCCCATACTTCTCAAATAAATTAGGCTTAAGTGTTTCATTAGAAAGTTTTTGCGCTTTATTCAAAATTGCAAAAACATCCTGGCCAGATTCAGCAACAATATCCATAAACCGCGCATCATACAAACCAAGCTTCAGCTTACTATCCATTTTTAAATCATCAATCAAATCAATAACATCATCTGTACTCATCATAGCATCCGCCACAAGCTCAATTTCCGCATCAGGTACTGGAATTGATTCTACAGATTCCTTGTCTCCCGGTAACGGTGGTGGAACCTCTCTACCTTCAACTTCTACAGGAGGATTAAAAGGCTCAGCCGATACTTGCTTATTCTCGCGATCAAGACGCGCTACACGACGACCACCAGAAGCACCCTTCATTCGCGAAACAGAAACAGTATTACCAATTGATTGATCAATCAAATCATCCATTTGAACTAGCAATGTGTATTGGTCATCAATCCTCGCTCGAGAAACCCCAGCCTTCTCCGCTACTCGAACAGAACTCTTTCGCAACCTTCCATTAGAATTCAATAATTTGTGAAAATTAAACCACTCTTCCAAGTATTCTTTATAGTCTGTCGCAACACGAGCAACATCAACATTCCCAGCATTGTCCATATGATCCTGAATACGGTGAGCAAAATATGTATCATTCATTAACAGTTTTTTCGCATCCGAATCCATGGGGATTTCCCGAATCACACTCTGTGACTCTGCAAGAATAGCTTGAAATGCCCGCTCTGCCGCTCGTGCACTTGCTTCTTTATCTCGCCTCTTCGCCTTTCGCTCAACCGCCGCATAATCAACATACTCCTCTGTTGCGCGTGGTAATTTCGCAGCCTCCATATCACGCTCGGTTCCAGTTTCAGTTTCAGATGGAACTGCCGCCAATGTATCTGATGTAACAAAATCCATCTCAGTTTCAGCTGTTGCAAATTGGGAATCCGCAGGCTCTACATCCATCAATGTTGGAGTTCGATCCACAGGAACATACGGATGTGTTTCGGTTCGAGGAGCTGCTGGAATATCTTGTACCGTAGGAGTTGCCTCAACAAGATCAGCATCACTTAATTCACCTTCTACCGATGGCATGTCTCTTAACGTAGGAGTTGCCTCAACAAGATCAGCATCAGAAACAGCTGGCGTTTCAACAGTTGCTGGCCCGGCAGCATGCTCACGCACATCTTGCGCAGATTCATCAAAAGCAGCCTCCTGATAATCACCAATGCCCTCATGTTTCCCAATATCAAAACTTTCAGCAGAAGCGACACCAATTCGATCAACCCCACCGCCAGATGACATATCCAATACATGTGCACGATACTCTCCCATCAACCGATCATATTCATCAAGTAACGCCAAACCTTCATTATTATTTTTCTTCGTAAAATAATCTTCAGCCTTCATTTCATTAGTCATCTCCAACCCCTCCATCGAACCATGGAATGACTTAATTCCATCACCAGCCGACATTCCATCGTCCAAACCAAATTTCTTTTGTGCTGCGATATCGCCACCTGCAGTAGGAATTTTTCCTTTAAATTTAATTTTTGCAAACCATCCAATTTTTGTACCCTTTAATTCATTTACCACACCAACCAACTGACGCCATGTTTCATATGCCGCATCCCCACGCTCACGATATTCCTCATCCGGAGTCTTGTGAAAACCTAAATCTCGCGCCTCGGAAAATCCTTGATCGGATTCATCTGATTCTCTCGTAAGTCGATCATGCTCCAAACCTTGTTCAATACCAAGCTGATTAATTTCACCAACATCCATTTGATCCAACTCTCCCGACTCTCTCAACTCTCTCAACAAATTCCGATCTACTTTCATGAGGCGCTTAATCGCATCCGCACGATTTCTTGAGGCAATATCATCTGACAACGAATCACCCTCACGCCTTGCTTCAGCCATAACCTCATCCAGCATGGACGGCTCTGATTGCACATCAGCCTTAAGCGGCGGCTCTACAGGAGGTCCACCAGGTGGCCCAGGGGGTTGATCGACCCCAGAAGTATCCAAACCCAAAAGCTCTTTTTTAGGTTTCTTTTGATCCAATAATGGATTTTCTGAATTTGGCATATTCCTATCCAGCGCAACGCGCCTTAAATATTATTTTTGTATTTTTAGGGCTGACTCACATGAACGTTTTGATCATAAATTATTCAGATTCAGTGATAGATTCTTCAAACAAATTTTGCGGCTTAGCATAAGCTAAGGTAAAAAATTTTTTGATAGAATCTAGCCTGAATATAAAAATTTTGGCAAAACAAGTCATGTAAGACAGTCCTATATTAGCACAAAATATAAAAAAAAGATACAACTTTAAAATTATACCTTTTAAAAAATATATATTTGTCAGTAAATTTAGGACATCGTAACTCGTAACTTGTAAAATGAGTCGCAAGGCGACATTCTATAAATCATCATCTTCGATGATACATTGCCAGAGTTACGCTTTACGAGTTACGTCTTACCTCGTATAACGCAAAGGATTCATTCGTCGATTCCCAACACGTACTTCATAATGCAAATGGGTTCCCGTCGACCTCCCCGTAGTACCAACCATAGCAATCACCTCACCACGAGAAACACGCTGTCCCTTAACCACAAACATTTTCGATGCATGCGCATACAATGTCTTCAAACCACCACCATGATCAATAATAATATAATTTCCATATCCTCCGCGATTCCATCCAGCAGTTGCAACAACACCCCCTTCAGATGCATAAATCGGAGAATCATAATGTCCATCAACATCCAAACCAGAATGTCGACCGTGATAATATTGCGTAATCACACGACCAGACGTAGGCCACAACAATTCAGTACCACTATCAGATGCACTCGGAACTGCAACAGGAGCACGAACCGCAAAAGAAGATCGTCGTGAAACAGGAACAGCACGACGAATCGGACGACCATCAGGAATCAATAAAGATTCTCCGATTGCAATCTTAGATTCAGGATCCAATCGGTTAGTTGCCAAAATTTTATCAATCTCAACATCATATTTATTTGCAATCTTATTCAATGTATCTCCTTTTTTCACAGTATGTTTAACACCAGTCGTCGGCAAAATTTTCAAAATATCTCCAGGACGAATACGCGAACGAGATGATAAACCATTTTCCCATAACACCGTTTCAACACTCACACCAAAACGTTCTGCAATCGCACCAATTGTATCACCAGGTTTCACAACATAATTTGAAGTCGAACGACGCTCACCTTCTTCTGGCGCACCTGGCAGAGTAGATGGCGCAACAATTGCACGCCCACCCGCAACAGTTCCGCCAAACGGAAGCTCCTCTGCAGATGGAGCAACTAATTCTTCCAACTCCTCATCATCAACATATTGTCCGATCACACGCTCACCATGTGTATTTTGAGGAAACATAGCTACCAACAAAACATCTCCACGAGAAGGTTCGCCTGCAAACACCCGAGAATCTCCAATAAACAAAACTCCAATCATCACAACCGCCAACACCATCGGCAATCGATCAAAACCCATCATCTCACGAACCGAAACCTTTGTGGCGCGAGCTCGCGTAAATCGACGCAAAACTTTCACAACCAAAGCATAAACTGGCAAAACAAAAATTTTACCAAAAAAAACAAAAGAAGGCCGAAGTGATCGACCTACCAAAAAGAAGCTGCGTATGAGTGCGCGTTTCAGTAAAACAAGCCAGCGAAACAGTGTCAGTAGGATGTTTAATCCGAATCGTTTCATATATGTACAAGAATTATCCTAGCAAGTAATGCGCAAAAAGTCCACCGAGGTTTCGACTCAAGAAATTGACGTTTTTAAAAAAAATAGTCATACTGTGAGCACTATAATTAAAACCTAAACTATATATGGGTAATATCACCCCAGAGAACCTCGCCTTACTCGCAGCAGCTGCGGGTATTCTCTACGGCATCATCGCCACGAAATGGATTCTTAAGCAATCCCAAGGAGATGATCGCATGAAATCGATCGCACGCGCTATTCAAATCGGCGCACGCGCATACCTCACGCGACAATACAAAACTATCGCAGCTATCGGGCTCGTAGTTTTCATTCTGTTGTGGCAATTTTTGTCACTTGATTCCGCATTAGGATTTGCCATCGGTGCAGTCCTCTCTGGACTTGCCGGAATTTTCGGCATGCTCACCAGCGTGCAAGCAAATCTCCGAACCGCACAAGCTGCAAAAACATCAATGCAAAAAGCTATGGATGTTGCGGTAAAAGGTGGAGCTGTAACAGGAATGCTTGTTGTAGGATTAGGATTACTCGGTGTCACAAGTGTATACATGTTGTTTGATGGATCAACACAAGCCCTCATCGGATTAGGATTTGGTGGATCTCTCATTTCTGTATTCGCCCGATTGGGTGGTGGAATTTTCACAAAAGGTGCAGATGTCGGAGGAGACCTCGTAGGAAAAGTTGAAAAAGGAATTCCAGAAGATGACCCACGCAACCCTGCAGCTATCGCAGATTTAGTTGGAGATAATGTCGGAGATTGCGCAGGAATGGCAGCTGACTTATTTGAAACATACGCTGTCACAGCAGTAGCAACCATGTTGCTCGGTGGATTACTATTTCCAGACTCACCAAACTTAGTTCTCTATCCTTTAATGATCGGAGCAGTTGCAATTATCGGATCAATCCTCGGAACATTCTTTATCAAACTCGGTCCAAAGAAAAACATCATGGGCGCATTGTATAAAGGATTAATCGCAGCCGGTGTACTTTCAGCCATCGCATTTCAACCCATCACAAAATGGTTATTTGGAGGTGAACAAGTCGCAGAAGGATTGACTGCAACAAATCTAACGTACGCTGCACTCATCGGATTAGGTGTAACTGCATTAGTTGTATGGCTCACAGAATATTACACATCAACTGAATACGCCCCTGTAAAACAAATCGCAAAAGCTTCAGAATCAGGACACGGAACAAACGTCATTTCAGGATTAGCAGTTGGAATGAAATCTACAGCACTCCCTGTCATCGTAATCGCAGCCGGAATTCTCGCATCATTTAACGTCGCAGGATTATACGGTGTAGCAATCGCAGCAATGAGCATGTTATCACTCACTGGAATTATCGTGGCAATCGATGCATACGGACCAATTACAGATAACGCTGGAGGAATTGCAGAAATGGCAGAATTAGATAGTGAAGTTCGTGAAG
This sequence comes from Parcubacteria group bacterium, assembly GCA_002688135.1. GTDB lineage: Bacteria > Patescibacteriota > Patescibacteriia > Magasanikbacterales. The sequence goes on along the minus strand of NZCD01000069.1, from coordinate 40,330 downwards.
TTACAGATGCACTTGATGCAGTTGGAAACACGACAAAAGCTGTTACAAAAGGATACGCAATCGCATCTGCTGGATTAGCAGCATTAGTTTTATTCGCAGCCTACACCGAAGAATTCGCTCACCGCGGAAAAGAACTCGTATTTGAGTTAGGAGATCCATTGGTCATCATCGGACTGTTTATCGGTGGAATGATACCTTATCTCTTCGCAGCATTCGCAATGGAAGCTGTTGGAAAAGTCGCCGCAAAAGTAGTTGAGGAAGTTCGCCGACAATTCAAAGCAATCCCCGGCATCATGGAAAGAAAAGCAAAACCAGATTACGCAGCAGCAGTTGATATCGTAACAAAAGGCGCAATCGTACAAATGATCGTTCCTGCAATGCTTCCAATCGTCATTCCAATTCTTGTCGGAACAATGCTCGGCCCTGTCGCGCTCGGAGGAGTATTAGTTGGATCAATCGTAACCGGAATCTTCCTCGCATTCTCAATGGCAACAGGCGGAGGTGCATGGGACAATGCAAAAAAATATATTGAAATGGGAAACCACGGCGGCAAAGGTTCATTTGCTCACGCCGCAGCAGTCACAGGCGACACAGTCGGAGACCCCTACAAAGACACAGCAGGCCCAGCAATAAACCCCATGATTAAAATCATCAATATCGTCGCACTTCTCATTGTTGGCCTCATGCTCTAAAATTGTCATTCCCGCGAAGGCGGGAATCCAGAAAGTAAAAACGCCCACTCGGGCGTTTTTTGTATTGACAAACATTCATTACACTGCTATTATTTCGGCAGTCTTTTACAACTCAAACAACCAAAAAGGTTAAGAATGTCTAGAAAAAAGTTTTCTCGAACCCAGCAACGTCAACTCGACACCCTCCGCGACACCGTCAATTCACAACTCGAACGAGTTCGTGAAGGCGAGACAGTGAGCATTCCACTCCCACAAAGGTGGAGCTCAAGCGTGGTCGATCGCATCAAACGAAATCTCAACACGCACGAAATGCAGGGTGAGATTCGCTACGCAGACAACCACCCAGTTCTCAACATTTCACTGAAAGCTGCATAAAAAAATATCGCGAGGAAAAACACATGAGAATTACATTTGCATGCTCATTAACACCACAGCCAAAACACCCAGACAATAATGATCTCGCAATCGGTTCAATGACATGCCGATATGAAAATCTAGCACTCCAACGCACTACAGAAACAACATACGACGTAGAATTCTGGTATTTTCGTGATCATGACGGAACAATAAATCTGAAAAAAGACGGCAAGCCGCACTGGCGATTCGAATTGAAGCTTCAAGAGCCAGAACGCATCACAAACACGAGCACAGCAACGCAAATTGTGAGCTCTCTCGTGGCACTTCCCGTGAGGGAATGTATGCGCATCTACATCGCTGCAAAAAAAGATCTTGAGCTTCTCGCGAAACAAACCGTTGTGTCTTGGACACATATCGCTCCACGACTCGGCCGCTTCGAAAAAACCTTCACAACACTGTCATGTTCAGAAACCCAAACTCTGCTAGAACCAGGCGATCAATACACTGCATTTCTGATCGCATCAGGGGCACGATCACTTTCAATCATCGCCAAAGACATCAGAGATCATTGGAAAAAACCAAACCCAGCAGCCAACGATCCCATCTCATGCATGGCCTCACTCTCAACACTCGAAGACGACTTCCATCAAGACAGAGCACTGGAAATTGTTGGAAAGTTTACATTTAACGCACAAGGCTGGCGTGGCGAACACGCACGCCGTATCAAAAAAGAACTCAACGACATGATGAAGACACACGATAAATTCATCACAGCCACAGAAGCAGCATAAACATCAGCGCCTCACGAGGCGCTTTTTTTGACGAAAAAAACCAACCATGATAAAAAACCCACAGACCATTTAAAGGTGCACCATGAGAATCAATTTATGCGCACAAGGCAAACGAAAACTCATCGACTCACAATACAACTACACAGGCACAGCCACAATCAACATCGACAATAAACGCCAATCATGCATCATCTCGTTCAGCGTAACAGACGCATGCAATCCCGATGAAACTGCGTGGCAACTAGATGATGAAATGGGATTATTCTCATTCACAAACGAACCAGGTAAAGCTGGACTCCAAAAGGCTTTCGAAGAAACAGAATTTCTCGAAAAAAAAGTCTTTTGGATGATTAACCAAACCATCCTCGACTTGATGGGGCTATTGGATAAACAAGCAGAAAACAGAGACATCTGTGCAGATTTTGAAAGAATCCTTTCAGGAATCGGACGATACGAACCAGACTGGGCTACCAGAATATACAAAAGCACAAATATCGAATTGAATGCCTATGTCATGTCACCAGTCATTGCCCTAGAAACAACACGGCAATAATGCTCGACGCATCAAAGTCGGACTCAAAACTCTCATCGAATCCCACAAAAGTAAAATCCAGCATCCTACAGGATGCTCTTTTATTTACACACCCTAACCATTGACAAACAACATCAAAAAAGCTATACTTCAGGCCACAACATTCATAATTCATAATTCATAATTCTTACTTCTACATCATATGCAGATCACTTGTGAATCAAAACCAAAGTCACTCGTACACATCACACTTACAATCCCTGTCAACCAACAGGAACCATTTTTGCAAAAGGCTGCAGAAAAAATTTCTAAAAATTTAAAAGTCTCTGGATTTCGTCCAGGACACATTCCATTTGATATCGTCAAAAAAGAAGTGGGCGAAATGGCAATTCTTGAAACTGCCGCAGATGAAATGATTCAAAAAGGATTAGTCGACGCTGTAAAAGAAAATAGTCTACACACAATCGGCCAACCAAAAGTTGAAATCAAAAAACTCACTCCCGGAAATGATGTAGAAGTTGATGTTGAATGGGCAAAACTTCCAGAAACAAAACTTCCAGACATCTCAACGATTTCAGTAGAAGAAAAAACAGTTGCAATTGAGGAAGGAGAAGTTGAAAAAGCAATTGAGGAAATCCGCAAAATGCGCGCAACAGAAGCAGCAACAACAAAAGCCGCAACAGCAGAAGATCGCGTAGTGGTTGATATGGAAATTCTTGTAGAAAATGTTGCGATTGAGGGCGGGACAACAAAAGATCACTCAATTTATCTTTCAGAAGATAGTTATGTTCCAGGTTTAACCGAAAAACTAATTGGAGCAAAAAAAGATGAGGATAAAGATTTCTTCTTGGAAATTCCAAAAACACATTACTCAAAAATGCTATCTGGAAAAAAAGCTCAATTCAAAATCAAAGTAAAAGAAGTATTTGAACGAACACTGCCAGAACTAAACGAAGAATTCGCAAAAGGATTAGGAACGACATCAATAGATGAGCTGAAAAAAATGCTCAAAGAAAATATGTTGCGCGACAAACAAGCAAAAGAAACAGAACGTGCGACAGGAGAGATGATTGACACCATCCTTGAAAAATCCACGTTCGGAGAAATTCCAGAAGTATTGATTGAATCAGAAAAAGAACGTCTCTTAGGAGAATTCAAACAACGCTTAACTGATCAAGGAATGACACTCGAACAATACCTCAAAGATATCAAAAAAACTCCTGAAGAAATGGGAGAAGGATTCAAAGAACAAGCAGTAAAACGTGTGAAGGGATCTCTCGTATTCCGCGACTTAGCTGACATCGAAAAAATCGAAATTTCAGATGAAGAATTAAAACTCGAACTCGAACAAGTAAAAAAATCATATCAAGACAACCCACAAATCGATGAAAAATTAAAAGATCCAAACATCATCGACTTCATCACTGTAAACCTCCGCAACAGAAAAACAACCGCAAAACTCCGCGAAAAACTAGTAAAGAAACAGGTCACACAAAAAACATCGTAGCAAGTTCCCCTCCTTTTCAAGGAGGGGGAAGGGGAGGTTACAAAAGAAAAAACGGCATAAGCCGTTTTTTCAATCGACATGGAGATGCGGGGAGTTGAACCCCGGGGATCTGGACTGACAATTCCGATCCCGTACCACACCATCCCCATATCAAGCTCATTGTAACACATTGAACAAACAGCTTGACAAAAAGCACACATCACGCTACAATACAATCACTGACAATTCCGATCCGTACTGCATGGGATCCATGCAGCAAACCCACCGCAAGGTGGGTTTTTGCTATCACACAAAACCATTGACAAAACCAAATAAATAAACTACACTCCACCCAACGATCTTTAAAAGGAGCAATCATGAAAACGCATCTCGCACTCTGTGCATGCATCGCACTCACAACATTGAGTTGTGGTGAATATGAATACACAAGCAACCATGATGAAATCAGACGACTTCAGAAAGAAAGGCAAGCACTGGAAACCGAACCCTCAACACCACACACCAAAAAACAGCTGGTGCTCAACTACATTCGCGGGCTTGATTACTCTCAAATCAACGATAGAACAATCCTCGAGCCACTCCACAAAGATGAATTTGTATTTGCATACATGAACTTCATTTTGCAAATGCACAAACTTCAAGATGGCCAACCGAATCAAGAACTTCGACAAGCTGTAGTTGCACTCCGCAAACTCGCAGTCAATCAGATTCTCACATTCGAACCTGATCAAACAGCGAGCGTACAGTATTGCAAAACGATGTACAAAGCTCATGTAAACAGCGTCGGATACGCACGACTCAAAACAGAAGAAGCAAATGATGTTGGCGTAGTTTGTATTGCCGCCGCACTGGAAAACAACAAACCATACTTCGCATGGCAAATCACCCAAGACTTCGACATATTCACTACATACATTCATCACAGTGAAATCATAGAAGCAGTATGGCTCGGTATAGAAGATGATCCCCCATCACTTCCATATGGACACCGCACGCAAAACTTCCAGCAGTACTGTCAGAAAAAACTATCACCAGAAATCGCAAAACGCATCTTCGAAAAACTCAAAGAAAAGGGATGCTGGGAAACTGCAGTCAAGCTTGCTTCAGTCATGAAATTCGACGAAGAATCATCGTTGGTTTCAGAAGCAAAATTCCAATACTTCATGAGTCGCTCAACAGAAGAAATGCTCGCTGGAAACATCGCAAGCGCATTCGGATGGAGAAGCAAAGCCGTCACATTCAACACACCGACATTCAAGCAACACGATGAAGCTGAAAGAATCTTCAAACAAGAAGCCGCCAAACTCTACGCGCGCTACATGAAAGAAGACAAATTCATGGCAGCATATCGCACCGTGTTACAAACTGAAATCACTGTCACAATCGACATGAAAACCCTCCGCGAACACGCCTTCCGAGAAATGCGTGAAAAGGGTCGATTCAATCTCGCCGAACTCCCAGATGGACAAGTACTCATCATCTACGAGTAACCACAAGCCCCGCATATGCGGAGCTTTTTTATTCTCAATTCTAAATTCTTGATTCTAAATTCTGACTCTGATAATGTTTGGCAGATGAAAAAAAGAACGAAAATCCTCACCACATTAATAACAATCGCCCTATTAGGCGGTTTTGTGTTTGTTGCATCTGGAAATGTTCAAGCATTACGTGGATCAGGATTTGTAAACAGTCTGCCGGATGGATTACGAAAAGCTGGAAAATATAGTGTACTGTTTTTCAAAGATGCACCCTCAATGCTAAAAACAACATTTCAAAAAAAGTCACTGCCAACCATTCATCTAAAGATGAAACCAACAGATATCAAAACACTCAACAACATTACATCAGACGACGAATACCAAACTCGCGGAAAACTATGGCGCGACGGTGAAGTCACATTTAACGGAGAAGAATACAAAGCACGTGTTCGTTTACGCGGCGACACAAGTTCGCATTGGGCTTATGCAAAAAAATCGTGGCGCATCGAACTCAAAAAAAATAAAACTATTTTAGGACACAGCACTCTCAATCTCATTGTTCCGGAAGATCGTTTGTATGTTATGGAATGGCTCAATAATGAACGCGCAAAAAAAATGAATCTTCTTGTACCTGATGCACAATTTGTCACAATGACACTCAATGAAAAAAAGATGGGGCCATATATCGCATTTGAACATGTCGATAATGATTTCTTAATCAAACACGATCTTTCAGAAGGAACAATATTATTCGGAGAGGACGGCGTAAACGAACCGATTTTCTCAAATGCAGGATATTGGAGTATCAAAGCTGGCGATCCAAACGCTTCATTTCAACCCCTCGCAAATCTCCTCGAACTTCTCAACGAATCGTCAGATGATATTTTCTATCAAAAACTAAAAGAGATTGTAGACATTGAAAATCTCGCAACATGGCACGCACACTCAATTCTCGCAGGATCAAATCATCAAGATTGGGCGCACAACATGCGCATCTATTATTCTCCAGAAGACAGAAAGCTAAGATTCATGCCATGGGATGTTTTATTTGAAGAACTCCATCGTGAAAACATGATCGATCGAAAATATAATCCGTTATTGGACCGATTAGTGAATGTACAAGAATATCAAATCTTACGAGGCAAAATTCTCTGGAACATCACAAGCAACCAAGAATGGAAAACAAACGATACAGCAAACTTTCAACAAGCCATCCAAACGATGAAGCCTGCGCTCTTTTGGGATCGTAAAAAAGAAGTCACAAATACAGCCATTCAAACAGCATTCGATACATATGCGCAACTTCGAGATACAAACATCTCATTAATTAAAGACGAAATACAGAATTTCAAAATTTACGCACATACATCATGGAATACGAATAACACCATCGCGGAAATAAAAATAACCACACAAAGTGGCGCACCATATAAAATTATGGAATGGAATGCAGACACACCATTCTCAATCTACGATGGAAATGGAAAACGTATCAGCCAACCAGAAATTATGGCAAACAAAATAATTCGTGACACACATCTCCTTTACACAACATTCAAAACAGAACCGCAAACATACACATTCAAACTTCGGTTCAACAAACCACAAACAATCCGCCCAGAAATCACATTAATATTAAAAAACCTCATCTCCCAAAAACTCCACGAACTCCCCATCACCAACGTCGGGTATTAGACACACATGAGGAGCTGTCATCGAAGGTTTATCCCGATTTTTATCGGGGAGCGTTTTAGCGCGGCAATCTCGAAAAAAGTAAAGAGTAACTCGTAAAGAGTAAAGCGATTTCTGTAAATCATCTATGAGGTTTGAATCGCTTTACTCTTTACTCTTTACGCATTACTATCATGAAAATTGCCACTCACAATGAAAACCTACGGACATCATATACCAGATACTAAATACCAAAATCACATCAACCCCAGCCATCGAAACGGCCTCCAAAACCAAGAAAGGGGAAAGACATTAAGCTTCTCATACATCTGCGAATATTTTGGCCGCTGATTCGGCACAATCTCCTCAAACTCGGACGTAATTTCATCTTCAATCGACTCAATCAAACGCACAAGTCGCGCACGCTCAACCTCATCCGCTGCAGTGTAATAAACCTCATTCAATTCCAATTCTAACTCCACAAACTGGCGGTCAATCCACCATTTTTTTGAATACACTGAATCCAAAGTTAAAGTCACACGAGGCTCATCATCGACTCCCAATAACACACGATCACGAATCTGCGCCAACTCCAAAGCTGGCCGTAATTTATTTTCATCATAACTCAATTCCAACATCAAATCAGAAAATCCTACAGCATCGACTATCAAATCATCTAACGCAGGAGATCGATCATCAAAAACACCATCATCAATCTCAAATTTAAATTCCTTCGCGACCGTATCTTCACCAGCAACTTTCACCTGCACAATATGCGAAGACATCTCACCATCAGCAAATCGTCGTTGATATCGAATCCCATTATCATCATCCAACACATCAAATTTCGACGAATCATAATACGAATCAATAAACTGCTCGACGACATATTCACCATCTAATCGAAAATCCTCAAACACAAATCTCTCATCAACAAAATTATCCAACATATACGCCAAAACCTCATCATGAATCTCAATCGGAACAGATAGCTTAATCTCATTTTCTAATCGCTCCTCTCCAAATAAAAAAGAAGGGGCAGCCCCCATCAAAACAATACTGAATATGATAACTAATTTTTTCACTGACATGTAAGTGTCGTAACCAACGAAGTTAATTCCGCCTGCGCATACCCCCCAGATTTCGCAGACTCATCTAATCGCATGAGTTGATTATATTGTCCCAAAACATGATTGACGTCAACATCACGAACTAATCGCGCTGTTTTATCAGCTACAAATGCGTGCAATTTCAACTCCTTTGCGATTTCTTTACCTCGAAGTTTTGGCTGCTCATCCAATAATGCACGAACCTTCAACATCACTCTCCACTGCCACAACAACAACCCAATAACCTCAATTGGCGTTTTCCCAGACTGCCATTGCTGATCTAATAATGACAACGCGCGTCCATGATCCTTCGCATTAATCGCATCCACAAAATGAAATGTATTATCATCAATAACTTCCGGCAAAAACACTTCACAATCAGCCTTAGTCACAATCGCACGACTTTCAGATTTCACAAAAGCCACCAACTGATCAACCAATCGCGACAAAGACCACATATCCTCCGTATAAGATTTAGCCAACAAAGAAGATGCATTCGATTCAATCGTCACCCCATGCCCATCCAACCGTTCAGCTATCCACCCCATAATCTCCGGAGCCTTCAACGGAATAAATTCCTGCGCATATTTCAATTTCATCACATCCTTAAACAAACTATTTCGAAATTTATCTCCCTCGCTGTGTAACAACAAAACTAAATCCTCTCTAGAATCCAAGCTAGCTAATCGCTCCCTCAACTCATCCTCAAATTCAGACTTCACCGAAAATAAATGCTTAACAACCACCATCTTCTTCTCCGCCATAAACGGCGCCGACGAAATCGCCTCCCAAATTTCAGCAGACTTTGCATCATTAACATCAAACACAAAAACATTATATCCCTGCGGATCTCTCTTCTCCCTAAAACTCTCAATCGTCCGCACAACATGCTCATGCGACCGAAAACCATCAGCTCCCCAATAAAATAAAACCATACAACATTAATTTACAATCTCATTCAATTTCTTAAAAATCGGATCTTTCATGTCCTGCGTACAAACATCTAAAACAATTCTTGCAATATCTCGCGAACGCTCAATTTCAGACTCATCTCCCAAATCAACATAAAATTTATAACTATCAAGTGTGTCTACAGCTTTCACAATCAACGCATCTTCACCAACCCGCAAACATCTTTGTACATATTCAACCCTACGGTCATGTGGATCAGAAATTGAACGATCTTTCGTATTCGCACTCACAATTTCAAACACTTGATCCCCAAACTTTGATCTGACGAGAGATTCATCACAATCAGTCCATTCCAATACATCATGAAGAAAGCCAGCAACGACAACATCTACCGAATAGTCATGCTCATACAAATAAAACCCAACCCGCAAATCATGCATCAAAAGTCGCTTAGGACGATCCCAATCCGACGGCGCATATTCACACAGTATACGAATAGCAGATTCTATCAATAAATCATTAGTATATCTACTCATATATTATTTTCTCTTATTAAAATCACTTTCCTTTAACTGAGCTTGTTCCAAAATAGACTTAAATGTTCCATAACGCAAATCCTTCTCATGCTTAGGAATAATGACGGTCAATACAAGCTTACCAACTTTTCTGTACTTAGCATGAGAACCCTTTTGAGAAACAAAAAAGAAGCCTTTGCTTCTAAGAACACGTATCACAAGCCTAACAGAATATTGTTTAGGCATACGAAAGCGTCACCGACGCAAGAGTTGGACGCTTAATAAGCTCCTTCTTTTCAGGAACCGGAACATCCTCAAAATATAATTCCAAAGCCTCCTGAAGCATAGCCAGAGCCTCTTTTTTCGTTTTCCCAAAACTTGATACTTCTACATCAAGACAACGCGACACATAATAGTCGCCCTCTTTCCAAACCACTGATTTTAAATCTATTTTTGTCATACACAAAATTTCATTATCTTCATGGTAACAAAAATGAGAAGATGGTCAAATACAACAAACATGAAAGATTATTAAATTGTTAACACCTCACTCATTTCAGCGCCGCAGGCGCAAAACAATTTAGCCATTTAACAATTTAACAATGAAGTTCTTTCATATCCCTCCAATTATCTCCCACATGCACATCAACAATAATTGGCACGGATAATTTAACTACATCCTCCATAACCCTCTTAATTTTCTTACTCCATTTTTCCTCCTCTCCTTTTTTCACTTCAAATACCAACTCATCGTGAACTTGCAGCAACATCTTAATCTCATCTTCCTCTCCATCCAAAACCTCATACAATTCTACCATCGCTTTTTTAATGATATCAGCTTGCGCACCTTGTGTTGGCATATTCACTGCCATGCGCTCGCCAGCCTTCCGCACCATCCCAACATCACTCGATAATTCCGGCAATTCTCGACGACGACCAAACATGGTCTCAACAAATCCATCCTTCGTCGCTTGCTTTATCGTCTCATCAACATATTTTTTCACGCCCGAAAACAAATCAAAATAATTTTCAATAAACTCCGCAGCCTCAACTCGTGAGATTCCCGTGCGTTGCGCCAAGCCAAACGACCCCATTCCATACAAAACTCCAAAGTTAACTTCCTTCGCTGTTCGTCGAATATCCTTGGTAACTTTCTCAATTGGAATCCCATGAATCTTTGCCGCAGTCGCTGTATGAACATCCTCACCTTCGCGAAATATGCGAGTCAATTCTTTATCCTTCGAAATATGCGCAACTAATCGCAACTCAATCTGCGAATAATCAGCCGCCAATAATACAAAACCATCCTTTGGAATAAACGCCGCGCGCACCTCACGCCCTCGTTCTGTACGCATCGGAATATTTTGCAAATTCGGATTAAGAGATGCCAATCGCCCTGTAGAAGTAACCGATTGCGCAAATGTTGTATGCACACGCCCATCACTCGCCACCAACTTCGGCAACGCATCAATATAAGTCGACTGTAATTTCGACAATTCCCTATACACAAAAATATCTTCAATAACCGGATGCATTCCTCGCAACTTTTCCAATTCTGAAGCTGCTGTAGAATACCCTGTTTTCCCTTTCTTAATTCCTTGCGTCGGCAACTGCAAAGTCTCAAACAAAACATCCTTCAACTGCGATGGCGACGAAATATTAAACTCAACCCCACAAGCCTTATACATTTTCTTTTTCAATTTCTCTATATCTTTCACAACTACATCATGCAACTTCGACAATTCCTCAACATCCAACAAAACCCCAGCACGTTCCATAGCATACAAAACCGGCAACAAAGGCAACTCAATATCATCTACAATTTTCTTTGACGGATGTTTTGAAATCTCCTTTCGCAATGCATCATGCGCAACACCAACACCCTCCACAATATTCGCAACATACTGCGCAACATTCGTCGGAACTTTGCCTTGTCCCCGCGAAAGCGGGGATCCAATCTGTACATCAGCATACTGAAACAACACATTCGATAATGTCGTTTGCCGCCCAGCATGCAAAACATACTCCAACAACATAACATCATCAATCACAAATCCTGATACATCATCAACATCCAATTCATGAAACATTCGCTTCACATCAAAACCAACCAACCTAATATTTTTTTCCAAAATAGTATCCAACAATTGATTACGTCGCGCATCATTCAGAACAAATACATAAACCTCTTTTCCTGCTACACACCCTATCGTAATCCCAGATTCAAACATCGAAACTTGCTCGGCTTTATGTAAAAACACAATCAATTGCTTTTGCTTCTCACACAATCCAATAAATTCCTTCCAATCCTTCTGATCAACATTCACCTCAAGCGGAATAATCGTAAATCCAGCTGAAGAAGCTCGCACCGGCGCAACTTTCGAACCAGGAACCCTCGACAAAAGTGAACCAAATTCCAAACCACGAAAAACCTTCTCAACATCCTCAAACTCAAAATCATGAAGATACGAATCCTTCAAATCAAAATCTGTTTTTAAATCGCAAACAATAGTCACCAGCTCTTTCGATAACTTCGCACTATCCTCCCCCTCACGAACTTTTTTCGCAACCCCATCAGAAAACCCCTCCAAACCATCATCACCCAAAGCCTTATAAACGCCCTCAACCGAACCAAACTTCTGAATCAATTGCGTAGCACCCTTATCTCCAATCCCAGCAACACCCTTAATATTATCAGATGGATCACCCTTAAAAGCCTTATAATCAATCAACTCATCCGGAGTCAAACCATACCTTTCATGCACAGCAACCTCATCATAAATCTGTACCTGCGAAATCCCCTTCTTCAACATATATAAATTAATCCGCTCATCCACCAACTGCAACTCATCCAAATCTCCAGTCACAATGAGAACCTTCCAGTCCTTATTTTTTTTCGTCACCTGTTTTGCAATCGATCCAATAATATCATCGGCCTCATACCCCTCTTTCTCAAACCACGGAATAGCAAACGCATCCAACACATCTTTAATCGGATCCAACTGATCATACAACTCCTGCGATTTCTTCTCACGCGTCGCTTTATATTCTGGATAAATCTCATCTCGAAACGTCCCCCCAGGCAAATCAAAAGTACACACCAAACCTTCTGGTTTAATGTCATTCATAATCTTCAACAAAAGAGACGAAAACCCATACACCGCATTCACCAACATCCCATCCTTAGTACTCATCGGCGGCAATGCATGATACGCACGATGCAATATCGCGTTCCCATCAATCAAAACCAATGTCTTGTTAGAATTCATATCGGAGCCGATAGAAACTGTCATCCCGGACATGATCCAGGATCCACATTATTAAAATTCTACTCACTACTCACTATAAACTACTCACTGATATTACCACCTCAAACAAAATAAAAAAAGGGCTCATCAGCCCTTATAAACTATTCTGCAAATCTACGAAACATCTCGCGAGCACCATAGTAAATCGGTTGCAAACAGGACACGTCATACGAAACTACAAAAGATACAAACCAGCCGCATTTCGAATAAAAAACCCAGCATAATTCTTCGTGTCACTCACAGAACCTCCTCAAAAATCACACGAGCACCCGGAACAAGATTCAACTTCAAAGCCTCATCCTTAGTGAAATATCCAACACCAGCCCCCTCACATAACGCAAACTCTCCCCACACAATCGGAAAACACAAACGAACAACATGCCGCATACTACCATTATCCTTTGGAAGAGATGCTAACTCCTCAAAATCAAACGCCATAAATTCAACTACCAACTCCTCATGCAACTCACGAGACGCGCATTGCCCCGGAGTCTCACCATCTTCACATTGACCTCCAAAAAATCCCCACATCAAAGGATGGTTGATTCCCGGAGTATCATCCCGAAACTGCAACATGTATTTCCCATGCTGATCAACAATCACAACCGGAGCACAATCTTTTGCAACTTCACTCATAACTAACCCCCTTATTAAAGAACAGCAAAACCATAGCATTCACTAAAAAAATTGTCAACATAAAAACCACCACATACGTGATGGATTTTATAAGGCCAGAGCGGGGATCGAACCCACGAATAGAGGCTTTGCAGGCCCCTGCCTTACCACTTGGCTACCTGGCCCAAGTGTTTATTTCCAATAGACCACGAACATCGGCGACATTCGAGACTGGATAAGATGTGCCTATCTGGAGGGAGTCACGCAATGAGACGTACATTTCCGTACGTCGAATAAGTGACGAGTGAAGATAGGTGCAGCTTGCCAGTATCGGATGTTGAGCAATAGAGAATAGAGGGTGAAGTGGGCCCCTGCCTTACCACTTGGCTACCTGGCCACATTTTAATTTCCACGGACGCGAGCAACTTTCAAGACTGGATAAGATGTGCCTGTTTGGAACGAGTCGTGCAGTGAGGCGTACGTTGTAGTACGTCGATCAAACGACGAGTGAAAACAGGTGCAGCTTGCCAGTATTGTAAGTTGAGCAACTAAGAGGGTTGAAGGCCCCTTCATTACCACTTGGCTACCTGGCCACAGCGAGATGTATCATATAGAAATCACTCACAAAAATCAAGTATAAAAAAGACGGGACTTACCCGCCAAACAAATGCGAAACAACAATCAAGACTACACCCAACAGAAGAGCAAACAAACTTGCAGCAAACTCAGAAAGAATTCCTTGCAATGCATACATGTCCCATTGTGCAATCTTAGCATCATCCTGAGATTGATGCGACTGCAGATACCGTACGCGAGCCACAAAAAACAACACACCAACGATTCCACATAGCCCAATCAATGCACTCACCATCCCCGCGCCAAACACAAGCTGCATCATGCACTATTTCACTTCGAAGGTCTTCGATATAGCATCAGCAGAATCCGCAAGAGGCCGAATTATATCATTAAGTTCAAAAACTCGATTCGCATAAAGACGTGATTTCACAAAAAGAATTAGCACGACAAGCAAACACCCACTAAGCACGCTGACCAGCGAAGAATGATACGCCAAATCAGACATATACGCACGTCTCGCAAACAAACCCAATAAAATCCAACTAGCAAGCGACCACACAGCCCACATATATCGCGACAAATTCAAGCGATTATATTCAAGCTGCTCTCTTTCACTAACCGCAGAAATGCACTTCCGAGCCATATCATGAATGCGCAACGACCGAGCATGCATAAATGCATGTTCAGATTCAAAGTCAGACCTCTTCATCATGCCCTCCTGTAAAGACCTGGGCACAATGTACTGAAGCACTCGTGAAAAGTCAACTACAACCGATGATTCACGCCTCTCGCCTTCAATTCAACAGAAATCACGGCCAACATTGTGAAGCATTTTTCCTTAATGTGAATTGCATGCAAACCCACAAACCCCGCAATAACAGACACGCCAACAAAAATATATGCCAGCCATGTCACAACACGAAATAAGGAAACAGAACCAATCACACCTAACAGCAAAATAATCAATACCAATTTCAAACGCGTTTTCATGCGTCCCAAACGAGTATCACATCTTTGATGTAATGAAATTAAAGCAGAATCAGAACGATGACGAAATTCATCCGATCGCTGATTCAGCTCATTCAAACCAGTATGACGCCTCTTCCACGGACCCGATTGGCCCATGCTACCCTCCTAAAAAAATCAATTATCAACGAGCACTATTAACTGTAAGCACAAAACCTCCCTTTGTCAACCAAACCATATAAAAACAATAAAAATCTGCGATAGCAGCATATAAGTCGGCGATAGCCGCCGCGCATAGTGGCGTTTTGGATCAGCGAAACGCAGTTTTTTCAGATACTAATTTTCACTGTTTGAACGCAGGGTCTAGCGCGCACAAGACTTTTGATCACAAATTTTCAGATTGAGTGATCAATTCTTCAAATAAGTTTTGAAACTTTAGCGAGAGCTACTAAAAATTGTCATCCCGGCGTAGGCCGGGATCCATAAAGACGAGCCTCAATTATAGATTGTCATCCCCGCGTAGGCGGGGATTGGTCAAAGTTTTGTGTGTGTTAGGCCCGAGAGTGAGTTTGAAAATTAGTCTGAAAAAACAAGGTGAGCCCAAAACAGAACGTGGCGCGAGGTTTTTGTTGCTTTTTTGAAAAAGCAATGCAAGAAATTTACTGTGACAAAATAAAGCTTTCATAGAGTACAATAATAATAAAAAATAATGAAATAAAAATAAACCAAAAAACGGCGTTAGCCGTTTTTCTAAATAAATTATAAGGCTACTGTCGCGCAATATTATGCGCCGGAGGAAGTACTTCGATTTCGACGTACTTATACCCATGCGCCATCGCAGCCTCACGAGTAGGCATCCAAAAATCCATTTTTTTGTAATAACGCGCATTCATTCGATCCGCCACAACAAATTCTTTGTCACCATACAACTCTGGAACTTTCACACGAGTTCCAAATGGTAAAAAATTTGCCGCAACAATCCCATCACGCACAACGGTTTGATTCGCTGTAATAAATGGGGAATCGTCAGTTTGATCTGGTGAAGATGAATACGCAGTCGTACCAACCCATGTGGTATAGCCACGTTCTTCCGAAATCGGAAGTGGATCGGGCACGCGCTGCCCAATACCAAAACTACGCGACACATCTTGTACCGCAGAAGGGGTAGAATTAATAGCAACAGGAAGCGTTGAAGCGGCAGTAGTAATCATTAATGCCTTAGCTGTTGCCTGAATAATAAAGTCAGTAATCATAGTATAAATTGTCATTCCCGCGAAAGCGGGAATCCATCAGAATCCTCTATTTCCTCTATATATATCGAATAAAAAAGCCTTTGAAAGACTCTTCAAAGACGCCAATAGTATAGCACGAATTACCCTAAAAGTCAATACTCTGATGTGGATTAATTTTCTTATGATGCAACATATTTACAACAAAAAAACATTGCTCTAAACTACCAAAAACGGTATAAATAGTTCAACAAACTGACGCATCGCGTCATTCTGGAACAAAGAGATAGAATCCAACACTTTCGCGTTGAATTTCTGGATTCTATCGCAAGCTCCAGAATGACTCACTACGGTCGTCACTTTTGAATTTTGAATTGTGGCTTTAAATTTTTCGCTTTAATCTTTTGTCATGGACAAACGTTACCACAAACCATATAAAAAACGTCGCGCCAAAAAGCGCTTCTTTTGGAAACTTGTTAAATGGGGATTGGGCCTAGGATTATTGATGTTCATTTTGTTGACGATATGGATTGCATCAATCGCAAAAGATTTACCAGATCCAGAAAAACTTTCAGAACGATCACTCGGACAAACTACAAAAATTTATGACCGAACCGGAGAAACTTTATTATTTGAAATCTTCAATGAAAAAAAACGAACACTTGTAGCACTCGAAGATATTCCTGAATACGCAGTAAACGCAACACTCGCCGTTGAAGATAAAAATTTCTACAATCACAAAGGTGTTGCATACAAAAGTATTGCACGCGCCGCAATTTCAAATTTACTCGGAAAAAAATCTGGGCAAGGTGGTGCCTCCACCCTCACACAACAACTCATCAAAAATGCAATCGTTGGAGACGACCATTCATATATTCGAAAAATCAAAGAAGCAATCCTCGCAACACAACTTGAAAAAAAATACACCAAAAAAGAAATCCTCCAACTCTACTTCAATGAAATTCCATACGGATCAACAAACTACGGAATCGAAGCAGCTTCACAAAGCTACTTCGCGAAAAAAGTTGAAGATATTTCAATAGCCGAAGCAGCAACACTCGCCGCACTCCCACAAGCGCCAACACGCTATCTCAATAATCTCACACGATTACAAGATCGACGAGATTTCATTTTAGATTTGATGGTAGAACAACAATTTATCACAGAGCAAGAATCGAAAACCGCAAAAAATGTAGATGTCGAACTTAAACAAAATGTCGACAACTCCATTCGCGCACCTCACTTTGTGATGATGATAAAAGAACAACTCTCGCAAACACTCGGAGAAAAATTGGTTGAAACAGGTGGACTCAAAATCACCACATCACTCGATTATGATCTACAAGAAATCGCAGAGGAAGAAATAAAAAAAGGAGTAGAACACAATCGAGAACACAATAAAGCAGAAAATGCAGCACTCGTTGCGATCGATGTTAAAACCGCAGAAATCCGAGCAATGGTAGGGTCTCGAGATTTCTTCGACAAAGAATACGATGGTCAATTTAATGTCGCGCTCGCACCGCGCCAACCAGGATCATCCTTCAAACCACTTGTATACGTCGCAGGATTTGAAAAAGGCTACACCCCCAAAACTATTCTCTACGATGCAAAAACTGCTTTCTCAAATGCAATCGGAAAACCATATGAACCAAATAACTACGACTTCAAAGAACGCGGACCCGTTACGATCAGAAAAGCTATTCAAGGATCACTAAATATTCCGGCTGTAAAAATGATTTATTTAGCAGGAATTAGTCATGTATTAGATGTTGCAGAAAAAATCGGCTATACAACACTTTCAGACAGATCTCGTTTCGGATTATCACTCGTGTTGGGTGGCGGAGAAGTAACATTACTTGAACACACAACCGCATACGCAACATTTGCCCGCGAAGGTGCATACATCGCGCCAGTTTCTATTTTGAAAGTAGAGGATGATGATGGAACAGTGCTTTTCGAACATGAAAAAAAACGAGGCAAAAAAGCAATTGATAAAAACGCAGTTCGACAACTTTCAAATATCCTCTCGGATAACAACGCACGCGCATACGCATTTGGATTAAACTCTGTCGCACAATTAGGAGAAAGACCAGTCGCCGCAAAAACAGGAACAACAAATGATTATCGTGACGGATGGCTCATGGGATACACACCATCATTTGCGGCAGGAGTATGGGCTGGAAATAACAACAACACGCCAATGCGACAAGGCTCTGGTGGATCAACTGCAGCTGGACCAATCTGGCAAGCATTTATGTTACGCGCACTAGAAGGAACTGAAATCGAACAATTCGAACCACCAGAAGAACCAAAAACAAATAAGCCCGTGTTAACTGGACAAGACCCTGGATTACAAGAAGTTGAAATTGATACAGTTTCAGGAAAACTCGCCACAGAATTTACTCCTGAAGAAACAAAAGAAAAGAAAAAGTTCTTTGCAGGACATTCAATTTTGTATCACATCGATAAAAATGACCCACAAGGAAAACCACCAAAAAATCCAGAGAGTGATGCACAATTTGCATCATGGGAAAAAGGAATTCAAGAATGGGCGAAAAAAACCGATGAAGAATTAGAAAAAGAACCAATCGAAATTTCAGAACCACCAACCGAATACGACGATATTCATAAACCAGAATTCACGCCATCAATTTCTATTCTTGAACCAACAAAAAAACAAACAGTGAACAGAATTATGACTGCTCGCGTTCAAGCATCTGCTCCACAAGGAATAAAAAGGGTTAGATATTTCGTGGATGGCGTTCAAGTAGGTGAAGTATTTTCCGGAGAAGAATACGCCGCAACACTCAACCTCGGACAATTCGTCAGCGGCTTCCATACATTTGAAGCTCGCGCATACGATGTAGACTTCAATGTTAAATCACAATCCTTCACCATAAACCTCACAGGACAATCTGATACTCCTACAGTTTTATGGAACTACCCACCAGCCAATGTAACCATCACACAAAACGATTTCCCATTCACATTCGAATTCCGTCCAACCATGCCATCGCGCATCAACAAGGTTACCCTATACATCAAAAAGAAAGGCGGAGAATTATTAGAAACAATAATTTTTGATGGAGACTTCTCATCAAACATGACACACACTTGGGAAAACATTCCAGAAGAAGGAGGCTTCTACGAATTTTCTTTTATAGCTTCTTACGACGGAAATCAAACCACAACCTCCCAAACCCTCCCTCTCTTCGTCAGTAAATAAAAAATGACCTCCGAGAAATCTCGGAGGTTTTTTATTACGCTCGACTCACGGTCGGTTGCATCACCGACAGCGACGGACTACTAATCATCTCCTGACATTCGTGCACGAACCTCAACACACCATCCCTCGCAACAGAATCCTCCATCTGACGAATCGGAGATTTCATGTAATACGCGCTCGGTGCAAGAAGTGCGCCACCAACACGCGCATCCAAAGCAATCTTCGCACAACGAACCGCATCAACAACAACACCAGCGGAATTCGGAGAATCCTCAACAGACAATCGAACTTCCACGTTCATCGGAACATCACCGAAATGACGACCTTCTAGATGAATCTGGGCAATCTTATTATCTTTCAAGTGCGGAACATAGTCAGAAGGTCCAATATGTGTCGCATCATCATGCGACAAGCTCTGATCACGATCGGCTTGCGAAGTAACGGCGCGCGTCTTACTAAGCTTTTTGCTGGCAAGTCGCTTGCGTTCCAACATATTCTGAAAATCAGTATTTCCACCAAAATTCAATTGATACGTTGTGTCCACCGGCATCCCACGATCAGCCATCAACTTGATAAGCGCACGATGCAAAATCGTCGCTCCGAACTGTGACTTGATATCATCTCCCACAATCGGAATACCTGCTTTAGAAAACTTCTGTTCCCACGCGCGATCACTCGCAATAAACACCGGCATGCAATTCACCATCGCAACACCAGCATCCAAACAAACCTGCGCCCAGTACTCGACAGCCCTTTGCGAACCAACCGGAAGATAATTCACCAACACATCCGCACCTGAATCACGCAGCACTTGAATCGGATCCGGAATCTCCGCATCAGAAAGCGGAAAAACACCATCAATGTATTCACCAATACCATCCATGCGCCTCGAATTACACACACGCACACCAACTTCAGGAACATCAGCAAACTTCGTTGTGTTATTTGGCGCAGAAAAAATCGCTCGTGACAAATCCCGCCCAACCTTATTTGCATTTACATCAAAAGCAGCAACCACACGAATATCGCCAATCCGATACCCACCCAAATCTGTGTTGATCAATCCAGGAATATGCTCATCAGCACAATATTTGTAATACTCCAGACCTTGCACGAATGAAGAAGCGCAGTTACCTACGCCGACAATCGCTACGTTGATAGTTCGCGTGCTCATAAAACTCTCCTTTTGTCATTCCCGCAAAGGCGGAAATCCAGTTAAGTAAAGAACGCTTGAACTATATACCATACTCATATATAATCCAAATTAATGATACTTATCCACTATAAGCACAGCTTATCCACATAATTGTCATCCCGTAGCCGTACGGGATCCATCAAGTCAGCAATACAAAGCAACATAGATTCCGTACGACTACGGAATGACAACGAACAAAATCTTTAAATTTTGATCTGTGGTTTTAATCTTTTCGCTTTAATATTTGATCTTGAAAAATATGCTACTCGAACTGGAGCGATTCATCTCAATAGTACATAAAGGCTCCGTAACCAAAGCAGCCGAATCCCACAACATATCCCAACCAGCCATCTCACAGTCTCTCAAACGCCTTCAAGAGCACCTACAGCTAAATCTGTTCACATCCCTCACCCCAACACCACAGCTGTCCAAAGAAGGCCAAATCGTATACCAGCTCGCCAGAAGAATGAACGACAATTGGGAAAAAATACAAAACGCCAGCGAACTGACGAATCTTCGTGGATCTCAAATTATTTCTCTCGGTCTATACGATTCCGCAGCGCTCAAACTAATCCACTTTCTCAAAAAAAATCTCGACACAAACGAGTATCATTTCGAAATGAAAATCGATAATTCAAGAAACTTGCTCTCATGGCTCCAAGCAGGATTATTCGATATATGTATTTGTGTTGTCCCACAACAATACAAGCCTCCCCACAATATCACAATCCTCAAAACATACGACGAAGAACTCATCCCTGTTTCAGGAAAAAAATGGAATCCAAAAAAAGAAATCCCGTTCATTCTTTATGATGCAGGATCAACAACAAGATCATACATCGACACAACATTTCAAAAAAACAACTACACACCAAAAATTCTCATTGAATCAACTAACCCAAACTTTCTACTAGAGATGGCAGAATCTGGAGCTGGCGTAACACTTCTCCCACAACATCAAATCACAGACGAACTAAAAAATAAATCTCTTCACAAAACAAAAATTTCATTTAAAATATCGCGTACTGTCGGAATTTTCACAACAAAAACATCGCATATTAATCTCAAACATCCCCTCCTCAAAACAATTAACACCACGCTTAAATAATTTTCAAAATCACAAAAAGTATTACAACACAAAAACCACACAATCTGTGTGGTTTTATCTAGCACCTAAAATTACTGTTTAATCGGCATTATCATGTACAGATAATCTTTATCCATTTGTGGGCGCATCACTAACGGCGCATCAGTAGACTGCGCAGAAAAAACAACCCGCTCATTATCAATCACACCCAACCCATCCAAAATATATCGATGATTCAAATACATCTCAACTTCATCACCTTTTCCTTCCGCAACAACACTCCCAGCATGTTCCCCCGTCTGCGCATTCGTCGATGTAATATTTATTTTATTTTCAGCTGCCACAAATTTCATCCGCACCGCACCAATCCCCTTCGTAGTAAACAAACTCGCACCCTTAACTTGTTTCACAACATCATCCTTCAAAGCACTCATTTCAACATTCGATTCTTTGGGGATAATATGTTCATAATTCGGATAATTCCCTTCAGTTAATCGCGATGTAATTTGCACACCACCACACACAAATACAATCTGATGATCAGAAACACGCATCGTCACACTATCAATTTCTTTTGAAGAAACATTTATAATACGAACCAATTCAGCAACAGTTCTAGATGGAACAATCACACGCTTCTCTTCAGTTCCACCACTCTTAAACGTAATTTTCTTTTCAGCTAACCGAAAACTATCTGTCGCCGCCAATACTAAATTTTGTTTTCCTTCAGGTGGATTACAATGAAATAACACACCAGACAATTCCAGACGAACATCACTCTTAGAAGCTGCAAATAAAACTTGATGCAACGCATTCAACAAAACCTTCGCATCTAATTCAAATACAACATCACCTTCTATTCCTGGAATCAGAGGAAACTCCGTCGCCTCCATCCCCTTCAACACAGTCTTAGAATGCCCCATCTGAACACCCAATCCAGAATCATGCAATTCAATATCAACACGATCCCCTGGAACATTCGACATATATTCCAAAAATACTCTCGCCGGAACAGTAAACTCTCCATCAGTCTCAACCTTCGCTCGCAACTGCGCTGAAACCGCAATCTCCAAATTAGTCGATACAATCTTCGTTTCTGTGTTCTTCATTGATATCAACACATTTTGCAATATCGGCAAGTTCACTTGTTTACCAGATACGTATCCAGTACATGTTAACGCTTTGAGTAAATTCTCCTTTGTGCATGAGAACTTCATATTCTTCCTTTCTTAGGTTTATAACTCCCCCTTCTCTCTCATTTCTGAAAATGTATTATATTATATTTATATATAAATTAAACTAATAGTAATAATAAGGCACGGGATAAGTCTAACAACTCACTTTTTGTTTTAATTTTAGACAATAATTTGTACACACCAACTGTGAAATGCCATGTGTACGAATTGTGTATGAACTTAACCCCTTATTTTTTTCTGTGAACAACTCAATTGTTAATCACACCTTACTCGACCTCCCTAACAGTCTAATCACATGTGCGTACCCTGTGAACAACAAGTGCAAAACCTTACACCTTACACCTAAAACCTTACACCTCACTAAGCCGCCGGCGTATACAACCGCTCCTTAATATACTGAATATCCGCCTTCAACTTATTATCAACCTCAACCGCCTTTCGAATCTTCTCATACGCATGAATCGCTGTAGTATGATCTCGTCCACCCAATTCAGCACCAATCGACGGATATGAGTTCTTCATCTCCTTACGCAACAAATACATAATAATCTGACGAGGAAACGCAATACGCTTCTCACGGCTCTTACCAACCATATCATCAATACCTACATCAAAATATTCAGAAACAACTCTAATCAATTCCTTAGGCGACACAGAATGAATAGTACGCGATGCCTTAATGCTCCCCAAAACCTGCTCAACCATTTCTTTCGTTGGTTCAGTCTTATGCATTTCAATTGTAGCAATAATTTTATTCAAAGCACCTTCTAACTCTCGGATATTATTTTGAATGTGATTCGCAATCGTATGTAAAATATCTGATGGCACTTTAATACCACGCTCGCTGCAACGCGCTTCCAAAATAGCAACACGTGTTTCAACATTAGGAAATGAAATGTCTGCGATCATCCCCCACTCAAAACGAGAGAGTAATCGTTGCTCTAAAGCAGGAATTGCTTTTGGTGGACGATCACATGAAATAATAATCTGCTTGTCTTGCTGATGAAGCGCATTAAAGGTGTGAAAGAATTCTTCCTGCGTCCCCTCTTTACCAGTAATAAATTGAATATCATCAACAATCAAAACATCTACATTTCGATATCGATCTTTAAATTCCTTAGCAACACCATTTCGAACCGCATGAATAAAATCATTCGTGAATGTTTCACAAGATACATACAATACTTTAGCCTCTGAATTCTGAGTTAACACAGAGTGTCCAATTGCCTGCATTAAATGAGTTTTCCCAAGACCAACTCCTCCGTATATAAAGAGGGGGTTATAAGAAGCACCAGGATTCGATACAACAGCCTGCGCTGCAGCATGTGCCAACTCATTACTTTTACTCACAATAAAATTATCAAAAACATAACGCGGGTGTAAGCCGCGCGCATTTGGATTTTGCTGAACCACAGGAGTCTGTGGGCCAACAGTAAGTGAATTGTCTGCAGAATCGTGATTGAAAGTGAAACCTTGTGTGATAAAAGAGGCTTGAGTCTTTTGCGGATTTTTTTCAACGCAATACGCAACCTTCTGAATTCGAGCCCCCAAAACCTGTTCGAGAGTTTTTAATATAGATGTGTGATACTTTTTCTCCAACCAAGATTTGGTGAAGTTATTTGGAACATAAACCGAAACCTCATTATTCTCCATTAAAGACAACGAAGTATTGCGAAACCACGTGGTGAAATTCGCTTTTGAGAGTTCAAGTTCGAGTTCAGCAAGTACTGCTTGCCAGATTGATTCGTTCGTCATCATAAAGAGGTCATTATCACATTTTAGTAAAGAGTAATTAGTAAGGCGTAAAGCGGTCGCCGTCGGCGGCAAAAGCCGAAGGCTTTCTCTCATTACGCATTACTCCTTACGCATTACTGATTTCATTTATGAAATCATAAGTCTTTCGATGATACATCACAAAATATTCTTTGAAAAGGGTCAACTGTTTACGATATGTGTGTACCATGTGGAAAACCTGTGGATAGTGTGGATAAATACTAAAAACAGGTGTGAATATATTTTTAAAAATATATTAATTCGCTAACAATAGCTAGAATTTAAGCCTATCGCGAGCTGTGGATTCTGTCAACCTTTGTCCACACGAGCACAATTTTAAGTTTATATCCCATCTCTTGCCAAACATAAACCACAATGTTAGTATACCCCCACAAAACCTGAATGCAGGGACTCAATCCTCACCCCTCACCTCTCAATCCTAAATATATGCCCAAACGAACGTATCAACCAAAAGTAAAAAAACGTGCCAGAAAGCATGGTTTTCGTGCACGAACCAACACTCCAGGAGGACGAAACATCCTAAAAAGACGCCGAGCAAAAGGCCGAAAATCATTGGCAGCGTAGTCATTTGTCATCCCGTAGTCGTACGGGATCCATCAAATATACGGCACAAAACAGCATGGATTCCGTACGACTACGGAATGACAGTGAACAACATCTTTGAATTTTGATCTGTAGTTTTGCATTTTTCGCTTTTATCTTTAATCTTGAAACATGCTCCCGAAACAAAATCGGCTACGAGCTGAAAGCAAACCTATATGCAGTGAAACGGAATATAGTTTGCGTTAATAAGTAACCGAAAATTTAAATTTTGTAAAAACCAAGATAAAAAGTACAAATATGCTCCCAAAAGCAAACAGGCTAAGAGCAGAGAAGGATATAAAAAAAGTATTCAAAAAAGGGCGGCGCATGATGACGCCGCTTTTTCGTTTCCAAATTCTACAAACAAACGCAGAACAAACACGCTTCGCAGTAGTAGTAAGCACAAAAGTAGCAAAACGCGCTACAGTTCGTAATCTAATAAAACGACGCGTACGAGAATCATTACGAGAAATCCTTGAAACAGTACCAAAAGGTTATGATGTAGTAATTCAAGCACGAACCGCATCTATCACATACACCAAAGCAAAAGTAGAAGGACAAAAAACCCCTCCAGAACGCGCAGCTTCATATAAGGATGTCATGGAAAACATGAAGCAACTCATCTCAAAACTAAATTAACACCAACTGTCATCCCGTAGTCGTACGGGATCCATGCCGTTCGTGGTATCTTCATAATGGATTCCGTACGACTACGGGATGACTCGCTATGCTCGTTTGTTTTGAACTTTGAATTGTGGTTTTTACTTTTTAGCTTTTACTTTTGACTTCATTCTCATGAACATTCTACATATACCTCGTCACGTCGGAATGTTTTTAGTCTGCATATATCAAAAAACACTCTCCCCAGACCACGGCCCACTCAAAAAATTCTTCCCACACGGATACTGCAGATTCAATCCAACATGCTCGCAATACGGATACGAATCAATAAAAAAACACGGATTACTAAAAGGATCTATAAAAACACTCTACAGAATCCTCCGCTGCAACCCCTGGAATAAAGGCGGGAATGACCCGGCTTAACTATTGACAAAACAAGTAAAATACCATATATTAGAAAGGTTCTTTCATAATAAGGAGATTGGGTAAATGACGGTAAGAATAAAAAGAGAAGTAGTGGTGGCGTGCAAGGGCTGTGATTTTGACGGCAACACAGTTCTTACAGATGGAGGACTTAAAATAAGTATTGGAATAGTCCGTCGTGAAGATGATAAGACCATTGCGCGCCCGGAGGACTGTAGTAATTTCCTTGGAGGACCTGCTGGTAGATGTTATGCGATGGATCGAAAAAAGGATCCAGAAAGAAAAGGTGCACGGTGTCGATTTCATTTTGGATATCAATATGCTAAAGAGAATATTCAAGATTGGAAGCTACCAAAAGAACTAGTTCCAGCATTTCGTGAATTAGGCGTCATCGACTCAGAAGAAATAGCTGAAAACGCATTCGATTACTCATCTTCAGATTTTCCTGATTGGTACACATGCAGCAGGTGCGAACAAGCGGGAATCCGATTATGGGAAAATGAAAAAAATGAGATGCACTGTACTGCCTGTGCTGTGAAACCCGAAATCATTGTTGATAAGAGTGAGAGCGGTAATAACGAGGAGGGTGTTGTGGTAGTAGTGATGAAAATAAGACTCCGTGTAACAGACTGGATTCCAGCAATTCCGGGATCAAGATTTGCTGGTGATATCATATTTATCTATGAAGTAAAACAAGAAATGCTTGATTGGTGGAACCGACTCCCCGAAGATCAATCGCATCCACAAGAAGCATTCTTTCAATAGGAGAAAAATCTGATGTTGAGTTACAGTAAGAATGAAGTTCCAGATAATTATATCTGTTTGGAGTGTGGTAAAACGAATTGCAAGTTGTTTCGAGAGTATGATTGGTCAAGGACCGTAAAGTTGTTGTGTGTAAACTGTGTTGATGGAAAGCAGGGTGTTGTAGTTGAAAACAGTAATGATGGAATAGAAAATGCACGCAGATCAGGAAAGGTTTGGTATATGGCAGCAATTCCATATGACAACAACCTAGGTTATTGGGAATATGGCGAATCACCAGACGAAGCAGTGGGCTGGTGGTGTCGACTTCCAGATAAAGCAGATGAGGCTGTCGAATTCACAGAAATTGGTGTGCCAGATAGCTATCGATGTGGAAAATGTGGTGCCACAAACTGCAAGTTATGGAGAAATCCTAAGGGATACATGAGTCCGTTTTGCTCTAGATGCATCACGTCGACTCTTGGTATGAATACCGATGAAATCGATGAGAATGGAACCATCCAAAATCCTCGATACCAGAGCCTCGGCGCAAGAACGGATAAAATCGGACCATACATACCCGCAATACCAAACCTCGCGGGCACGGCATATTGGAAATACACCGCCGCCCCACCCCACAGAGTGAAATGGTGGAAAAAACTGCGAACAAACAGGCTCCATCCACAGGAACTATTCTTTCGCTAGACATCTCCGACTACGGTCGGATTTTTTGAAACTAAGTATTAAAAAATCCCGCATTGCGGGAAGTGTGGAGGAATTAATCTCCACCAGAAATGTTATAGAAAACATTGCGTACTTCTTTGAATGTAGGAAGGCGATCGCTTGGGAGAAGACTTCTGTCGGTCGAACATTGATCCCACACAAGATGGTCGATAATCACATCTATTGAAGATGTAGACGGCACAACCGTATCAAGAGAAATCAACGAACGATCCAAATGAAACACACGAGCTACCCAATCAAGAAAAGTAGATTCCTCCCACTTCGCCTGAACAGATCGCATGTGTTGCTCTCTGTAATATCGATGCATGGTATGTCCTAAATGCTATGGAAGCAGAAACGCTTTCGCCATCGGAACAACAGACCATGTTCGTGGTGTCGGTGGTTCGGTCTCATTCCAGCTGTTAACACGCACTACAAAACCTTCGGGCAAGAGCACAGAACCGGTTTTAAGAAATTCTCCACGCTTTGCACCATAATGCCGACCATCAAACTCAAAGTGAATGAATTTATCCGTGTTTTCCCAATCAAAAGGATCTTCCTTGTTGACTGCCCCACCAAGAGCCACAACGCGCCCAAGAATTTCATCACTCAACTCACCACACGAAATCTCTCGAAGTTCAGGGTTTCGCGTATGTACACGCGTATCGTTATTTACCAGAGTCAAGATCCGCTCAAAGGTTTGTCGGGGTGTTTTGATCTTCAGTCTCACGCTCATCATTCCATCCTTTTCTAAATGATCTGCAGAAATACTAGGACAAACTGAATGATTGGTCAACCTGCGCCACTAAACGTGTCATCCTGAGCGTTTTAGTCGAAGGATCCCGTCTGGTTTCAGTATACTCTCGAGATCCTTCCCCCGCCTTCGCGAGGACAGGCTCAAATGAAACGATCTTAAGAACAAACGCTCAGGATGACACATTGGTCAGCCGCGGAGCTTCTTCAAATATTTCAAATCCTTTTCAACTGCGTCGTGTTTTGTTTCCAAATAGAGATTAATATCTTTTGTGCGTTTATCAGCAAACCACGCTTCAAATCCTTTCACTCCAATAAATCCTTCTCCAATATGCTCATGTCGATCTTTCTGCGATCCAAGTTCTACTTTTGAATCATTACAATGTGAAATTTTGAGCTTATCTAACCCAACAGTCGCATCGAAATGGTCGAGTGTTTTCTTCACACCAGCTTTTGTAGATAAATCATATCCTGCGCCAAATGCATGTTGTGTATCAAAACAAACATTCACATCAGTACTAGACTTTTCGATTATTTCAGCGATCTCCTCAAATGTTCCACCAATAACATGTCCAGAACCAGCAGCAATCTCAATTAAAAATTTCGCAGAACCATCATATCCATCCATAATTTTCTTTATACCCTCAACACACAACTTCAAGCTTTCTTTCGGGCCAGCATCACGCGAACTTCCGATATGTGTCATCACATAAGCAGCGCCAATCACACTCGCCTGTTCCAATTCCTCACGAATAATCCTCACAGAATTTTTCCGTGTCAGCTCTTTCGCATTCGCCAAATTAATATAATACGGCGTATGCACAACCCACTCTTCCATCTTATATTTCTCACATTCCGCCAAAAAATTATCAACTAATTCAGAAGTCAATTTCGGAGCCGGCCCACCTTGAGGAGAACGAGAAAAAATCTGAAAAACCTCACAACCCAATTCAGCCGCCCGCCCAGGCGCATTATCAATCCCACCCGCAATAGAAACATGTGCTCCAATTTTCATAAAATGATTGTGATATCTAGATACAAAGTATAAGGCTCATCATAGACAAAATCAAATAAAAAACCGCCGAAAGGCGATTTTTTAAACTATTTTGTTGTGGTTGCAACACGTTTTGCTAATCGAGATTTTTTACGATCCGCAGTTTTGTTATGCATGATGTTATTTTTTGTTGCTTTGTCGTAGAGCTTCTGCAATCCGAGTTGGATTTTCTTGATAGCTTCTGAATCTTTTGCAACGATTGCTTTTTTCATCATGCGCTCTTGTACTTCTATTGCGCCTTTTTGAGCGGCATTGCGTGCAGCACGTTTTTTGTCAGAGCGGACAGCTTTGAGGCCTGCACTCTTTCTTTCTGATGTATTTGCCATAGATTTGTTTAAATATTGTGTGAAATTTACGAGACACAGTAAAGTTCATCCAATACTCAATAATATGTCATTCCCGCGAAGGCGGGAATCCAGGTTCCTTCTGTGGATTCCCGCCTTCGCGGGAATGACAAGTGGATGATCAAATTCCAGACAATTCTAATCTAATTGCTTGATATTGTCAAACTTCAAGCCAATCTTTGTATAGTCAGATGAAACGCCTTCAACGGCAGAGCTGGCATGGGAGATATGCTTCTGCAAGATGTCGATTTGTTTACCAAATTTGGTGAAATCATGCTGGAGCGAGGTTAGCATTTTCCAAACTTTCTCGGCCTCGTCATTAACTTTGGATCGTTCAAGTCCCATCAACACCACACGAAGGAAATGGAAGAATGTGTTTGGTGAAACCATAATCACCTTCTTTTGTTGAGCATATGCAGCAACTCCATGATCCCCGCTAACCATCTCATAATAAACTTGCTCTGCAGGAACATACATCAATGCAAAGTCCACAGTCCCTTCTGCTGGCAAGATATATTTATTGCTAATCGCATCAACATGTTTTTTAGAACTTCGATTAAATGCAGATTGCAATCGCGCGATTTCCTTTTCATCCTCACACTTAGCCAAAGCCTGAAAATCCTCCATCGGAAACTTAGAATCAATAGGAATATGGCCTTTATCTGTTATAATAAGCGCGTCTACACATGCTCCTGTCTTGAATGTATGCTGGCGTGTAAAAGCATCTTTCGGTAAGATTTTTGCGAGAGAATCGTATAAAATATGTTCCCCTAAGTTTCCGCGAAGTTTTGGAGAATTCAGAAATTCCTGAAACTTTGATAATTGATGTCCGATTTCCTTAACTGTTCCTAATTCTTGTCCGACAGTTCCCATCACCTTAGACATTGACTCATGACTGTTAAGCATGGTTTTATGTGAAGCATCAAGACGTTCATTAAGTATTTTTGTGGCTGCATCCAATCGTTGATGCATGCTCTGCACATTCTGATTTAGTAATTCAGACGATTTATCAGACATATGAGAATGATGAAGTGCGCGAATTTCTCGAAGAACATATAAAAGAAGTCCAATAGCAAGCAAGCTGACAGCACCAAAGATAATTGATAGAGTATTCATAGGGCATCATTATAACACAAGCTGCGTTTCATGACGTGTGTACGAAATAAAAATATTATTTTACTTATTTTAAAATAATCAATACAATTGTTTCACATATTGTTTCACACATAGTATTTTGAGAAGATTATCCACTAGCCATCCAGACCTGTGCATAAGAGTACGGAATAAAAAGCTTAAATTTATTGAGATAAAAAGTTACACGTGAAACATTATCCACACTATCCACAAAATATCCACACTACGTTAAGTCCCCATAATTCAACCGGATAGAATGCCACCCTCCTAAGGTGGAGATAGAGGTTCGACTCCTCTTGGGGACATAGGGGTAATAAAGGAGTTGTCGCACGATAGGCTTTTAGTCATAAATTTTCAGATTGAGTGATCCCACCCTATCGGGCGGTCATCCGATAGGGCGAAATTCACCCTTTTAGTTTTGAAACTTTAGTGAGAGCTAAGGCAAAGGGTTGTCATCCCGGCACTGCCACTGGCGTCGCCAGCATAAACTCCGGCCGAGATGCATGAAAATTTGAACATCAATATGAAATATTGGCAAAAGTCCAATCGGGAGACAGTCACTTAAAGGAGATAAAATGACACAAGGTGTTCTAGTACTAGTCGGCGGGCTTTCAGCAAGCGGAAAATCGACACTCGCCAAGCGAATATCAGAAACAATGCAGGTTCCGCTTATCAGTAGGGACGAAATAAAAGAGGGCCTATTCGACAAAATGGGAACAGGAGACAGAGATTGGTCAAAGAAGGTCGGCGCCGCAAGTTACTTGATGGTCTACACTGTAATCGAAGTTCTGATGAAATCAGGAGCATGGATTATTGTTGAAAGTAACTTCGATCCATCTGTAGATTCAGAAAAAGTACAAGAGATTATGGTCAATACCGGATGTAGAGTATTACAGATTGTTTGTTGGGCGGAAAAGAGAATATTAATGAAGAGATTTCAAAGCAGGGTTTCAGAGGGCCAAAGGCATCCAGGACACAGAGATGAACTTGCCGAAGATGAGATATTCGCCAGATTCGAGATAAATAAAGCTCCTGTGCTGGAAGTTGAGGGGGAAGTTCTGCAGGTAGACACAACATTCCCTGAAAACATCGATTATGCTTCTGTAATTCATAAAATCCACAAAACATTAGCTGGTCAGGGTGATGTTTCACGCGGAACGTAGTATTTAAGGCTTGAAGTCTAATATCCGATAATATATCGGATTTTTTATTTGATTCATTCAAATTAGGTGTTTCATGTGAAGCTTTTTCATGTTGAATCGACTTCAACTCCGAGTCTCGGTGTTATGGTAGTTATTGCATTTACTTCACAACCCGTCGCTAAATTTAGAGTAATTCGTGTTGAAGTACCTTCAACAATTTGACATTATTTTACACTTTGCTATACTAAATTTAGCTTCAAATACCTGTTGAAGTACCTTCAACAACTTTGCCAGTTTACCACGCACAGCAATAGCACTTAGGCAAACCTATATGTAGCGATAGCGGAATATAGTTTGCCGTTACTATAAGTCATGAATTTGCTTCGGAGAAGCAAACTTCTAAGCTATAAGATCCCTATCCATTGGAGCGGCAGCGACGTACCACGAATCCTCATTATGGATCCCGGCCGGAGCCTGTGCTGGAGCGAAGCGATAGTGCCGGGATGACAATAGTGGCGAAGCGGCGCAACCTCCCGCAGCGTAGCGGAGGAAAAGTGCGGTTCAATTGGCATCAACCTTCGACCCGGAACCATATAAATAGGGAAAAACCGAAAACTAACTGGTTCATACCCAATCATGTTAGAACAAGATCTACTCACTGTAGGACTCACAAAAACAGAGGCAGCCATTTATGTTTGGCTGCTCGATTCAGGTACAGCGACGCCAAATGATGTTTCATCAGCAACAGGAGTGAACAGAACCACTGTATATAGTGCAACTAAGGAGCTGTCGAAAAAAGGACTTATTTCCGTCACAACGCATACAAACGGAACGTCGTTTACACCACAGTCACCACATGTATTAGAATCTATCGTTCAAAAAGAAGCAGCTCGAGTAAAAGAAAAGAAAAAAGCTACCCAACGAGTTATTGAGCAGCTCCACGCTGAAGATGATTATGAATACGCCTCGCGCCACCAATTTGAATCACTCGAAGTCGCGGTGTCACACATTTCAGAAAAATTTGATTCACTAGTACAAATCGACACACTCACCGCGCTCAAAGGTTGGGCATACGCAGACAGAAGAACAACGGTTCCTTTTATCGATATTCTCCAAGACCTTGCGTTTACACACAACATCGATGTCCCGATTCACATCCTATCTTTTTCAAAAGAAATTACACAGCCAGACATCACAATTCACCAACCACCTCTGCACGTAAGAAAGTGGTCTGGTACAGAACTATTTCCTACAAATAGCATTATTTTAGGATCAACAGTTATATATTTGTACAGAAAATCAGGTCAGTATCATGTAACCTACATGACGGATGCAATGGTGGTTGGACAACTCAAGTCTTTGTGGAATGTTTTGTGGGAAGCATCAAGTAGTGAGTCATTTAAAAAATTCGTGCTATAATAGGACCGATTATGAAATGCAGAATATACATACTTCTCACAGCAATGTTACTCATGCCATATGCGGCATGGGCAGAAACAATGTCATCAACAAACTATCACATGCAACTTGATTCGTTTGGTTCGGGTGCACGCTCAACATCAACGAATTATTCTTTGAAAGATGATATCGGAGTGATAGGAAGTGACACCTCAACAAGTACAAATTATCAGGTTAATGATGGGATAGTTGGTGCCTTTCAGGATGGGGTATTAAGTGCATCAGTGTCAGCAGGTTCGGTAGATTTAGGCACACTTTCAACCATTACTTTAACGCAGGGTAGAATCGAAATCATTGTCACGTCGGATGCCATGTCTGGATACACCATCAGAGCAAGTGAGGATCAGCCGTTAAGTGATGGAGCTGCAACCATTGATGCGGTGGCCGATGGGGAGGTAACAATAGGTTCCGAGGAATACGGATTAGGTACTGCGGGAACATCAGGCCAGTATAATAGTTCAGATGTTGGAATTTCATCAGCCTTAACTATAATAGCAAGCGCCAGTGATCCAGTGACATCAGAGTCTACGGCTGTGTATTTTAAGGCCGCAATTTCAGGTTCAACCACTGCTGGCTCATATTCACACATCGTCACATTTTCTACCGTATCGAATTTTTAATTAAGAGTAGATGAATCAAAGCAAAAGGAGGGATGAAGCTACGGATTTATGATAAATTTGAAGCAAAAAAAATACAGTCAATTCGTGAGTTTATTACGTAGTGCTATATGGATGGTGGCGATGATGGTGGTAATGATAGCAACCAAAGTGGATGCGCTTGGAGTGAAGCCATTTCTAAATGATATTGTAATGGAGGCTGGATCAGTACATGAATTTACTATTGAAGTAAGCAATCAGGAAAGTTTTATCGAATTAATCACATTCCGCGCACAAGCTTTTGAGGCTGGAAATATAGAAGGAGTACCAGAGTTCATCAATAATGAAAACGCACTTCCTGTAAGATGGTTTAAGGTGCCTTCAAATGAGATCGTTCTAGAACCAGGGGAAACAAAACTCATTCCTATTTCGATTACAACACCGCCAGATGCACAACCAGGAGGATATTACGCAGCAGTATTTGCAAAAACAAGACCAGCTGAAAATGCCACAATCGGAAATTCAAATGAAGTAGGTGTATTACATTTCATCACTATAGAAGGGGAGATGAGGACAACGCGTGAGATTAGTGAGTTTAATGCGCAGCCAAAAACCATCGTAGGTTTTCCCGTCGAACTTTCATTCAGCATGAATAATACCGGATCAATTCACACAACGCCCCAAGGAATCATATCCATTACAAATTTATTTACAAAAACAAAGCATGTCGTCACAGTAAACGACGATTTAAACAAAGTTTTGCCTCGCTCGCATCGCACCATTACCCAGTATTGGAAAGAAAATTCAAAATGGTATGAAACACTCAATCCATTTGCGATTGGATTATACGAAGCAGAGTTGCAGCTAAATGGTTTTAGTGAGAGCGAAGGAGCATCATCTCGATTCATTATCTATACACCCTTATTGTGGGTCATGCTGTTGCTGGGTGCGGGTTGGGTAATCATAAGAAAAATACGATTGTAGTTTATGATCAAACGATTAACACAGAGCATTCAAACATACATAGTATTAGCAGCAATCACGCTGGGATTCTTGGCGATGATGAACACAGGAGTGCAGGATGCTCATTCGCAAATTATTTCAACCAGCACAGGAAATGTAACAGTAGAAGCTGAAGTGCCTGCTGGTGGTGGAGGTGCACCAAGTCAACCAGATCCGCCTGCAGACCCAGAACCTCCAGATCAAGATCCTCCAGATCCAGATCAGCCGGCTGCATTGGCTGTTTCAAATGTCTTGGTAACGCCGTTGTCAGGTACATCCATGAAGGTTGAATGGGTAACTAACAAAGCATCGGATTCGCAGGTGGAATGGGGGACAACACTCAACTACGAGCTGGGTTCAAAATATGATCCAAATGAATTGGTCGATCACATCATGGTTTTAACAGACCTGATACCAGAAGTGACATATTTCGGAAAAATTTCTTCAGCAACAGATACGGAAACAGCAATTCAAGAAGAGGTGGTTATAACAACACCAGCAGCAGATTTTACACCACTGATAATATCAAATGTTGAAACAGATACTGACACAGCAGGAACGCTTGTTGTCTCATGGATTACAAATAAGCTGTCTGATACAAAACTCGAATTAGGAAAAACAGTGGCGTATGAAATCGGTGTGTCATATTCAGGAGAATTAGTAACAGAGCATGGAGTTAGTGTCACACAACTAGAGCCTCTAACAGAATATTTTTTCAAACTTACATCTGTAGCCGACACAGAATCAGAAGAATTTGAATCAAGTGCAACCACAACTGGAATTCCTCCGGTGATTAGCGATATTTCTTATGAATCAGTAACTGACACGAGCGGGATTTTGAGTTGGCAGACTGACGAGGCTGTTGGATCGCATGTCGGAGTGTCGACTATCGCTGAAGGTCCTTATGATGAGATTGTGATCAGTCTTGAACCAGAGATAATCAACCACGCGGTCACACTAACGGAATTATCGCCCGACACAACATATTATTATGTAGTACGAGCGGTAGGAGATTATGGTACAACTGTCCACGACGTTGGCACATTCCAAACACCAGACACTACACCACCAGCCATCACATCTTTTGAAATTACTGACATTACAAAAACAACTGCATCAATTACAGTAACTACAGACGAGCCAACCAGTAGTATTATTCAAGTAATAAATCAGAATCAGGAAACCATTGAACCACACACAAAGAACCCAGAGGGATTAAGCACCTCCCACACCGCAACATTCGTAGGGCTTATATCAAATGCCCCTCATCAGGCCGAGGTCTATGTTGCAGACGCACAATCAAACGGAACACTTGAAACAAAAACCTTTGATACATTAGAAGATGCTGTTGCGCCACCAAATGTAATTAACTTTGCTGCAACTCTCATTCCAGAACCAATTGGTGAAAACAATTATTCATGGCTAGCACTTCTTTCGTGGAAAAATCCTGACGTACCTGATTTCGAAAAAACAATTATTCGTTATAACATCGGCACAAAACCTAACAGCGTTACAGACGGATTATCACTAGTTTCTACAACAGAGGAATCATCAGGAATCATAGTTTCAGTACCAAAAGAAGAGCAGTTTCCAAAGGTAGTATATTTTGTTGCATTCACTGAGGACACATCCGGAAATTTTTCATCAGGATCACTAGCGCAAGGTGATTTAATAGAGCCAACTCTGGAGGACGAACCTGTTGCAGCAGATCAAGATAACGATGGATTTCCAAATGACGAAGACAACTGCCCATTTGTACACAATCCCGATCAAATTGATAAGGATGCCAATGGGGTTGGGGATGCATGTGATGAAGATGCATTCCCAGAAACAGATGATATAGAGCCAGGTATTCCAGATGATATTCCATTCACACCACCTCAAGAGGGTGAGGGCGAGGGTGTTGAAGCTGACGCAGCTGCAGAAGAATTAGAAGACGAGGAGCCTGAAGAAGAAGGTATAATTGATAATGCACTGGACTTTATCGGATTGGGGGGTGAGGAAGAAGAAGATATTTTCGACATAAATGACTTGTCATTTGCAACAGCATCTTATGAAATTAAACTACACCCAATAGGAAACACAGTCACGGTTCTTACGGGTTTTGACTTGAGTGTTGTCGTTCCAAAAAAGAATTTGCAGCAAGACAAGCAGGTTCAATCAGTTACTTTAGTAACAGGAGATCAAACGTTCACGCTTAAAGAAAGTGACAAATCATATCACACAACTCTGATGAAAAAAGCAGGCCAAGAATCATCATTCTTGCGTGTTGCATATTCAGATGGCAGTGAGGATGCAACATCCTTCACAATAGGTGGAGCACTATATGGGCTAGTCTCATCAAAAACCGATGGAACACTATCTGCACTTCCAGGGGCTTCAATCAGATTGATGGACACAGACGGAAACAATATTGATGTGACTTCATATGGTCAAAAAAATCCTACTTCAACATCAGGAAACGGATTGTACGGATTCATGATTCCAAATGGAAGATACAAAATAGAAGTAAGTGAGGCAGGGCATCGAACTGAAACAACTACATTTGATGTGGAAAATAATGTAATCAACAGATCATTTGATTTGTTCCGAGTTCCAAAAAAGATAGCAGATGTGATCGACCCGGAAGCGCCCATGTTAGAAAACGTATTAAATGTGACTGAAAACGTAGGAGAAAAAGTTGCGTATGGATCCAAGATTGCAGTGCGCGAAACTATTAAATTTGTACAAAATCCTGAAGTTGAGGATGCAACAGAGCAAACTGTCGCGCCAACCGTTGCAACAGCAGTTGCAGTAAACACAGTTGCAGCAACAGGCTTGCCATCGATGTTGCACTATTTCCAATTCATGTTTACACAACCACTCTTACTATTCAGCAGACGCAAGCGAAAAGGTTGGGGAGTTGTATACAACTCACTCACAAAAAATCCAGTGGATCTCGCATACGTGCGTCTGATTGATGTGAACAAGGGGCGAATTATCAGAACCAAAATCACCGACAAACTTGGCCGCTATGCATTTTTCGTTGATAAAGGAACATATCGACTTGAGGCATCAAAAAATAAATTCTCATTTCCATCAGAATACGTGAAAGATGAGCAGCTTGATGGAAGGTATGCTGAAATTTATCACAACGAGGAGATTATAGTAGAAAATGAAGCACATCGAATCGCACCAAACATTCCGCTGGACCCGGTAAAAGCCGATGATTTATCAATCAAGAAACTAATCATGAAAGCGGTTGGCCGAAAAGTACAAGTTGGAATTTCAATGCTCGGAATTGTACTGGCGCTTGCGTCTGTGATAATCGTTCCATCAGGAAAGACAATCTTCATATTATTCGCACACATTGCATTATTTTTCCTCATTCGACGACTTGCATATCCGAAAAAACCAAAAGAATGGGGTATCGTATTCGATGCATTTGTACGAAAACCATTGCGTTACACTGTTGCACGCATTTTCGACACCGAATACAACAAGCTTCTAGATACACAACTTACTGACGCAAAAGGAAGGTATGCTTTTCTTGCTTCTCAACGTACGTACTATGTGACGTATGAAAAGAAAGGGTTCATGAAGAAGAAGAGTGATGTTTTTGATCTAACAGATAAAAAAGAACCTACAATCATTGGAGAAAAGGTGATGCTAGAGCGAGGGGTAGGTCGTGGAGAAGAACCGCAAGCAGCACCACAAGAACAAGCGCAACAACCAGTACCTGCTCCAAAACCAGTTGTGCAAGCCGAAAAAACGCAATCTGCTCCACCAAAACGTGCATTCACAACTCCAACGCCGCTACCAGTAGAACCACCAAAGAAATCAGAGGACAAAAAGGATCCAGACGACATATTCGGAGCACACGAAGATGAGGAAGATGTGACGCCACCAAAGTTGCCACCACTACCAAAATCAGATGGATATTTTGGTGAGGGGAAAGGATCCTAAGAGTGAGTAGTTTGTAGTGAGTAGAAAAAACGCTAAGCGGCGTTTTTTCTGATTAAAAAGTATTTTTCACTCTAAATTTGGAAAGACACAATGTATATTTTATACACAGAAAGCAAATAAAAAGTATAAAAAAATATATCTTTTTATGTTATAATAAGACGGAGGTAATAAAGAACCTCGAAGGAGATTATGCCCCCATTCTTGTCAAGAGCCGAATGGATTTTTAAGATCACATCTGCTGTGGTGATTTTTGTTTTTGCGAGCGTTGCATTGCTGCTATATGCAACACCCGCACACGCATTTGATGGGATTATTACTTATCAAGGAAAATTATCAGATAATTCAGGAACAACGGTTTCAGATAGCACCTACAACATAATATTTTCAATTTACGACACCTCAACAGGTGGTTCATGTCTTTATACAGCTTCAGGAACATGTGGTACGCCAACAGCAGTATCTGTAACTGTCACAGGAGGAATTTTTTCAGTAAACCTAGGGGATGGATCAGATACAAACACAATTGACCCCACGATTTTTCAATCAAACAATCTTTTTCTCGGTGTTACAGTTGAATCAGATTCAGAAATGACACCACGCAAACAATTAAACAACGTAGGCTTTGCATACAACGCGTTATATCTTTCTGGATTAGCTACTTCTACTGCAGGCGGCACCGGAGCATACATTCCCGCTGCGCTAGATAACGGAGATTTTGTATTTACAGGAACCCCAACAAGCACAGAAGTTGCTGGTGGAGTTTTATATATAAACCCTTCATCCGCAACAGCAGATTACACATTGCTAGGACTTGCAGTCGGCGGCACAGAAAAATTTCGAGTTGATGAAGATGGCGATATTTTTGCATCTGGCACCATGAATATTGCGGGTAACATTATGCCTCATTCAAATAATTCATCTGATCTTGGTTCTGCTTCGCTGTCATACAACGATATATATGCATCAGGAACAGTTCATCTCGGGTACGACGGAGGTGCTAGATCTCCAATGCTGTTAGTAGACGGTTCGAGTACAATTGTAGCAATCGCGTCAGGA
>NZCD01000068.1 GCA_002688135.1 Parcubacteria group bacterium | reverse complement strand
CTTCCTTCTGCTATATTTGAAGGAATAGATACTGAACATCGACGCATTTGACCAATCAACCCATACATCTCTTCCTTGGGTAAATTATCAGTAAGTTTATAAACTTTAGTAACTAACAATATAGATTTCTGCCAAACTACTAAATCCTTGTAAGATTTCACATTCATACTACTCACTACTTACTACAAACTACTCACTAAAAAATTATCCATCTATTTGAATTTTATTCACATCTTCTAAATGCTCGGTTGCCGCGACGTCAGGCCCAGCCGTCAGGCGAAACATACAAATCGTGTATAATCCTGATCTTGAAACAACCATATATTATCCATCTATTTGAATTTTATTTACATCTTCTAAATGCTCGGTTGCCGCGACGTCAGGATTATACGTGTCATAATAAAGTTCAATCAAATCCTGTGTATCCAACTGCTTTATCTCCAATCCCATCTGATACAAACCACCCGAAATTCTCTGCGTCAACAAATCCAAATCATATTTTCGTTTCTGAAACTCCTTTTCCTTCAATTTAATTGTTGCCCCCGGAGCCCACAGCTCTGAAAAACGCTTAAAAAATCCTTTTTGTTTATTGGTGAGAGGATTATACGGAACCACAACAAAATATCGACGCTCCATAATATCCTGCATATCGATCAAATATGTAATAAATTCTCGATACTCCTTCGTTTGATCTTTCATTAATCCAGTCGTGTGCTCTTCAGCTTTCTCATCAAGCATCCGCAAATATGGATCGACATTCAACTTTCGAGATTGAATCACAAACTGCACTGGCGACTCCAATGCATTTAAAAATTGCACATACGCTGCAATAATTGCATCTTGCTCATCAACACCTTTCAAGAAAAAATTAATACTTGAAACCATCAAAACACGACGAAGCGTGCCATCTTTCATCACAACCACTCCATCACGTATTTCCGAAATATCCAAAAATCGTTTCGTCGCAGCAGCACGCTGTTTCACTGATTTTGTTCTAACCTCTTTACGAGCTTCATGTTGTTCATCTATAGCCATATTATTGCTTCTTCTTTTCAAATTTCATTGGTTCTAAAACAGCCTCATCATGCGGACTAAATGCACCACCAGTATTAACCACCAAAGATAATTTCGCCAAACGAGATTCAGTTGGTCGCACTCGAGCCAATTGTTCTTCAGGCATATCCGGCGGCTTCATACTTATAAACACCTTTAATTCTTTATTCGTATACTCTTTACTCCACACGCGAACATTCGGACGCTTCAAATTCTGCAAATAATTCAAAACAAAATACTGAAACGGCAGCCCATTCACTTTATAAAATGCAAACAACGCAGCCAAACCAAATTCCAATAAAGATAATGGAATCGCATACCACAACGTCAACAATTTAAAATTAATCGCTATCAATAAAGCAGTACCTAGCAAAATAACAAACTGTCGCATGGTAATAGGCCCAATAATCTTGGGCTCAACAGTTAAAAATTGTGGCACAACATATTGCTGCGGCATACTCCTATATTATAGCAAAAAAATCAAAACTTATCCTCTTAATCTCGACGACAAATCTGTTAACGCTTCAACTTCTGCGACTTCCAAGACCAACATCCCATTCTCCTTCCGCTTTGCGATCACATCAGTTAACGGTAAATTCCCAACAATACTCTGCTGCAACTGCTCCTTATAAATCTTCATCACTTCGGAATTTTTCCAAGCAGCCGCACCTTTTTTCATCATAACAAATGATTCATGCCCAAGTAACCGAATTTTACCTTCTACTTTCAAAGCAGCCTCAACCGGATCTCCATGCAATCGATGAAAATCATCCAACGTATAAGATTTCAATTCAGAAACAGGATTAATCAATTTCGGCGGAGCTTTCACATCATGCATTTCAGGCTTTGAAGATTTCAAACCATCTACAACATGAGGCTGACGTTTTTTCGCGGGTTTTTTCTTTACGACCGTCCGAACATCAGCTGAAGTTCCATGGTGCGCAACCCTCTCAACAGCAACGGGTTTGGCATCAAATAACTTTGAACGACGCTCATGTAAATACGCCATTTTCTTCTCTCGCTCTCGATCATCCCAAACACCAGTCAATTCATCATTAGCCGCTTCCAATAACTGTAAGAACTTCTGCGCATCATTTACTTTCATTCCCAACCCACCCTGCTCAACCGGCTTCATCACAGCATCTCGTGTTTCATATGGACCACGAGTTTCTTTCAATCGAGACATCACAATACTATGAAACTGCTTTTCTATTTTCGGTTCTTTATATGAAATCCCAGATTTCGCAATCGTTTCCTTTACCTTATCCATCAATTCCTTCTGCGTATCATGAACAACAGACTTTGATTTCACCACAGCTGCAGCATGCTTAACTTGCCCAACCTCCTCATCTGTCAACATATCCTCCGTTCCAACAGAAACTTCTTTCACAGTCTGTGCTTTTGCAGCAATCGCAACATCACCAGCCAGACGCTTTTTCTTCACAATCTGCGGCTGTTCTCCCACAACGACATTTTTAGCCACTTTTTTCTTCGGAACTTTAGGAACAACAAATTTCGAAGATTTTTCGGGTGACAACGCAGCCTTCAATTTCGCAGCCCCACGCGCATCCGCCCCCTTCAATCCATTTAATTTCTTCTCTACAACTACATCCTTCTTTTTTTGCCCCTCCAACCACGCCGCAACATCAGCCTCCTTTTTTTCAACAGCAGCAACTTCTATCGCAACTTCTTTTTTGGTCTTCTCAAGACTAATTCTGTCTTCATACTTCACCAACTCCTTCATGATCTCATCTGCTTTCGATTCCTCCAAACCCATACCACCCGCTTTCGTACTCTTATAAAACGAACGCTGCGCCCGATCAAAATCATATTCACGCTTAAAAAAAAGCTCCAAAATATGTTCAAATCTACGCTCCAATCTTCTATCCTCAAATGACAAACTTCGATCTTCTCTAACTTTACTAGCAACCTCCTGAACCGAGAGTCTATTAGACTCAAAAGCTTTTTTTAATTCCTCCTCATGAGGCATGACAAACTGAATATACAAATCCTCTTCAATATCCAACAGCTGACTATCTCCAATAATTTTTTTATCAACCATGTTAAATAATCGATTTGAGATATCATCAATTGAAACAGCGCCTGAAAACAATTCTTGCATCAATGCATATAATGGAACTTTTTGCGCCTCAATCTTATGCTCAACAATAAAAGCATCAAAATCCTTTTTCTGTTGTGGATTACCAAACTTCATAAGATATTATCCCAACATGTCATTAAAACGCTTAAACTCATCTTCAATACGCTTTAAATCAGCTAAATCAGCAGCATTATCACGAGAACTCGGTTTCATACGTTTTGCATTTAATTTCGCCTTCAACACAGCCAATTCCTTCTTCAAAGCACCAATCTCACCCCTTGCAGCAGCAGGGATTTTATCAGTACTACTTCTCTGTAAATGACTCATGCCTTGCGCTAATTCACTACGCAAATCCCGAATTGCCGCAGCCTGATCAGATTCAGATGCAGATGACTGAGCTGCTGTACTTGCATTTTTAATTTTTGTTGAACTATCAGACAATTTCTTGCGAGCAGTTTCTCGCTCACCCCTACCAACCCTACTACCAGCACCTGTAATCTTACCTTGTCTTCTCTGTGCATGAATCGTTAACTCATTAACCTCTTTTTGAAGCTGTGTAATCATGTTATCCGACTCAGTTATCTCCGTTTCCTTACCAGTAGAGCCCACAAGAGATTGCCGATTCGTCAACTCAGCTTCCAAATTATCAAGAGCTTTTTTAAGCGAACTTTGTTTAAAATTATCTGCATTATTAATCTTAGCACCACTCTTATCTCGTAATTCTGTTTCATGACCTTCAGCATCAAGAGAATTAAACCGATTCTGTAATGTTGTGCGCTGTGTAGCCACAGTAGTTGCTGCAGTACCCCATTTAGTGGTCGATGTCCCTGCCAAAGCAGCAGGAACAGATTCTGTAAGCGTAGCAACAGAACCATCAAAAGTGCTGCGATTTGCACCACTCATTGCTGATACTCCACGAGAAAGTTCCCGATCAGCAGGTGATACCGCACCATCAACCTTTCGCTGCTCTCTTACTGATGCAGCAGACAAACCTGTTGTTTGTCTAGATACTGAAGCGGTTTGTCGCTCTTGGAGCTTAGAAACAGTACTCGCATATTGAGCCGTAGTCTTCGCCTTTCGAACAACATCACCCTTCGCATTCTTTTTCTCGGTAACTGTAGATGATACCAACCTAAAGTCAGCCACACCAG
This sequence comes from Parcubacteria group bacterium, assembly GCA_002688135.1. Lineage (GTDB taxonomy): Bacteria > Patescibacteriota > Patescibacteriia > Magasanikbacterales. The sequence continues at coordinate 20,778 of NZCD01000068.1, read as the reverse complement.
CACCACCACCAGCATCATCATACGTTGTGCCAGCCAGCCCATTCAACTCCTCAAACTTAGATTTCAAACTCGCCAACTGTGCAACTTGCTCTGGATTTGTAGTATCCGAATTATTTTTCATTGCAAGCATGAAAGAATCGTTGATAGACTGTTTTTGAGAGTCTGAATATTTACCAAATTGATCTGGTGGAATAGCCTCTAAAATCTTCAATGCATGTGGATCAGCCATTTTCACCTCACCCGAACTTGAGCGCGTTTGCTTAACCCTGTCAGGCAATCCCTTAAGAATATCTTTATCTCCACTAGCAAATTTTTCTTGAATAACTTCTTCAGCAGTCTGTCCCTCCTTAACATCAAGTATCTGTCCTCCTGATTTCTTAATTTCAGCCTTTAACTTAATTCCAAATTCTTTATTACCTCCAATAGCACCATCAACTTCGTGCAATTTATCATTATAATATCCAGAAGATGCCAATTCTAACTTGATGGCCTGCTCCTCTAAAGAGCCTTTTGGGGCATTATTCAACGCCTGAATCTTTTCTGCTCCAGACATTCCCTTCACATTCTCACGCTCATCACTAACAATAGAAGACTCAAGCTTAGCCACGCCCTTAGTATCACCAAAAGCTTTGCGAGATTGCAACTCGGCATATTTCTGACCAGCAGTTAGTTTTTCTTGTCTTATGGCCTCTTTTGCTTTTGTTCGCCCTGCATACGTTTGACCGCCAGTAAATGGTATAGCTGTATTTGCGAGTTTTTCCTTAGATCTTTCATACCTTTTCTTAACAAAATTCTTACTATGCTTCTTCATGAAACCAAGCCCTCCACCTGCAATCGCACCACCAACAACACCGCCCATTTCAGAAGTAATCTTCAATCCAAGCAGTAACATCATAACTGAAATAAAAAACGTCATCAGCGCATCACCTTTCATGATGGCAATATTACCTTCAGCACCCAAATTTTGACCAGAAGCAAGCTCGCCTTGCTGCGCCGCACGAATCGCAGCTGCATCAGCCATCACTTCAGTTCCCAACGAACCATTAGAAACTCCAGCTGTAATCAAAGTCAACCACAAAAAAAATGCAAGCAACGGACCAGCGATAATGGTCGAAACTAAATATTCCCACCACTGACCATAAAATTTCTGACCACGAGTTGGCATCAATTTCAACGCAAATGCCAAAGGAGAAAAAATAATCAACATCCACAACATCGCAATACGTACAACCAAATAAATTAAAAATACAATCATGACTACAAGCACAATCACAGCCAAAACCAAAGCCAAAAACAATGCAATGATTATAGTACCAGCATAATCTCCAGCCGAACCACTCAAAGAACCCTCCAACCATTTCGTCATCCCAAATGCCTTCAAGAAATTACCACCCGCAGTATTTTGAAATGCGGCAACAAACGAAAGCATGACGACTTGCCCTAGATCAATTACTAACAATGTGATCATTTTCGAAAAATTAATCACAATCGCGATAATCACAAACTTCGGCAAACTTTTATAATCACCCAATAAATCCCCACGATTCAACAATGTTCCAAAAGCCATCATCAACATGAGTGCAACCAATAACATATTCGTGATATCACGAATCAATATCCATCCAATAGAAACCGCAGTAGCACCAGCAAAATCATTGTACATTGCAATAGCCACCACAGCATTCATGGCCCACAACATGATTTTCGATACCCCATCCAAAAACCACTGAATAATATTTCCAAGAATCAAAACAAGAATTTCTTTCACGCTCATGCCAGCATGCGCAAAAGATGGAAGAAAAAACACAAAAAGCAACACCACACCAACCACAAGAAACGCGATCTGGCGCCGCGTTAAATTACAAAATTTCGATCTGATCCATTGCATAGAAAAATGCTGTGGACGGACATTTTAATGCCTCCAAAGATTACAATAATTATAGCACAAAAAAACCCGACATGCAGCCGGATTAGTCACACACAATGTTGATAATAACTATTACAAACTTCGCCACTCTTTGGAAAACGAGTCAAAAGAGTCAGAAACAATTGAATCACGTAGCACAGACATAAACTGCTCCATAAAAAATAGATTATGATACGTCGCAATTCGCGCGCCCAACAGCTCATCTGTTTTAAACAAATGATGCAAATACGCACGAGAAACAGGAGGTTCTTGTGTAGTTCCCTTACAATATCGACACTCACACCAATCACACATAGGCTGCAAATCTTCTACATGCGGAGATTTTGGTAATGAAATTCTAAACTTCCCTTTCACACCAGATGATTTCACAAACACACCACCATTACGCGCCATTCGTGTTGGCACAACACAATCAAACATATCAATCCCCTGCTCCACCACATCAATAACATCCAATGGTGATGCTCCAACTCCCATTGTATAACGAGGCTTATCCACAGGCAATTTCCCATCCAACCACTTCAAAATCTCCACCGTTTTATCCATATAATACCCAATCGATTCTCCCCCAATAGCAATACCATCAAAATCCATCGCACAAATCGCATCTGTACTTTCCAATCTCAAATCGCGATTATATCCACCCTGAATAATCCCAAACAAAAATTGTTTCCACGCATGCGGCCCAGGTGTTTTCATCTGCTCAATACACCGTGCTGCCCATCGATGCGTTTTTTCCATTGCACTGCGCGCATCAACTTCAGATGCATCATCAGCAGTACATTGATCAAACGCCATGATAATATCCGCTCCTAATTTTTGTTGAATAATAATTGCTTCCTCTGGAGTGAATCGATGTTCCGATCCATCAATATGAGATTTAAAAATAACACCTTCTTCATCAATTTTTACTAATCCAGATTTCTGCGCTAATGAAAAAACCTGAAAACCACCTGAATCTGTGAGAATAGGTTTATCCCAACCCTGAAATTTATGTACACCACCTAACTTCGACACACGATCCTCCCCCGGCCGCAAATGCAAATGATATGTATTATTCAAAATAATATCCGACCCAATCGAATGTAAATCCGCAATATCCAACGTCTTAACTGTCGCCTGCGTCCCAACCGGCATAAATGCAGGTGTACGAATATCACCGTGATCGGTGTGAATAATTCCTGTGCGAGCCTTCCCGTCCTGATGAAGTAATTCAAACATGATTATAAAATTAACATCGCATCCCCAAACGAATAAAAACGATATTTTTCTTTAACAGCAAAATCATATGCCATTTTAATCAATTCCTGCCCACCAAATGCTGAAACTAAAACAAGTAAGGTAGATTTCGGCAAATGAAAATTCGTCATCAAACCATCAATCACCTTAAATTCAAAACCAGGTTTGATAAATAAATTCACATCTCCTTCATACGGAACCAATGCACCCATTTTTTGATATACACCCTCCAAAACTCGAACGGTTGTTGTTCCAACCGCAATCACTCGATTCCCATTCACATGAGCCTGCAAAATTTTCTCAATATTTTCTTGATCAATTGAAACTCGCTCTGCATGCATTTCATGTTCTTCTACAGCATCCCCTTTCATCGGACGAAACGTTCCAATCCCCACATCTAAAACAACATCTGCAAATTGAATTCCATGCGACTCACACAATGCCAACAAATTTTCCGAAAAATGAAATCCTGCCGTTGGTGCAGCCGCAGAACCTAATTCTCGCGCATACACATTCTGATAATCTTCCAGATTATCCGGAACCTTTTCAACATATGGAGGAACAGGAACCTCACCAAAAGCCTCACACAAATCAAACACAAACTGCTTTTCAACATTAAATTGAACCTCAACAACACCATCCTCATGCTTTTTCATAACCGTCGCAGAGACACCCCCTCCAAACGAATCTACATTCAAATTTCCAAAATATATATCATCCCCCTCATGAAATTTCTTACCTGGTTTTATCAACACTTCCCATTGAGATCTTGGCAGTGAAACTTCACCACCAGGAATTTCATGTAAAAACTTCGTCACCAAAACCTCACAATCCCCACCACCTTTTCGATCTCGAGCCTCTTCTACTTTTTTCCAACCTCTCAAACGCGCATTAAATACACGCGAAACATTTCGAACTAAAACATCACCTGGTTTCAAAAGCGTAATAATATCCCGCGCTCGCGCCTCTGTAAATTTACGCGTTGATCTATCCACCACCAACATACGCGATAATTCTCGCGGTTCAATAGGCTTCTGCGCAATCAATTCTTTTGGTAAATTGTAATCAAATTCACTAGTATTCATAGTGCTCTATTTAAGCAGGTATTTACTTTTTTATCAACACAAAAAAGTGGCAAAGCCACCTTTACTGCTACCTGCTACCTACTTCAAATATTTATATTTATTCTCATTATGCTCATCCAAAGTCCTCGCATAATGCACATTCCCCTCTTTATCCGTCAAAAAATACGTATAAGGAGTTATCTCTGGATAAATCGCAGCTTTGATACTTTTCAACCCAGGATTTGAAATCGGCCCAACTGGCAGCCCTTTAAATCGATATGTATTGTATGGAGATTCAATTCGCGAATCTTTCTTCGTAATCGCTGCGTCATTTTTCTCTGTCACATAATTCACACTCGAATCAACCTGAAGCGGCATTCCGACACGCATACGACTCCACAAAATATCAGAAACTTTCGCACGATCTCCATTTGTATTAACCTCACGCTCAATCACAGAAGCCATTGTTAAAATCTCATACAATGTTTTATTTTGCTTTTTAATCTCGTCACGCAACTTATCCGAAATCTTATCATCAAAATTAGACAACAATCGATCCACAATCTCCTCAATACTCGCATCCGCATAAACACGATGTGTATCAGGAAAAATATACCCCTCCAAACTCAAGCCGTCTGGAATCTCTTTCAAAAACGGATATGATTTCATTAAGTCACTTTTCTGATATTTTGGACGAGACTGTTTTGCAGGCGTACCCACAAAATCATAAAACTCCTTCTGATTCGCCAAACCCTTCTGTGCAAGATGCGCTGCGATATCACGCAAATCCCAACCCTCAATAACCCGAATCACAATCTCTTCTCGCGGCTCGGGCGGAGGAGGTTGAAACGTCAATTTATGATACACCTTCACACCAACATTATACGCCCCCAACACAAACGCGATTAAAAAAAGCCACAAAATAGCTCGAAAAATAGTTTGCATAAAAATATAATGACAAATATCAAAGCTCAAATGACAAATGAAATCCAAAATCCAAATGACAAATGTCTATGACTGAAGTATTTTAGAAAAAATTAACACCAACTCCTTCGACTCTTTAAATAATATGCGACACTGATCAGCGTGATCTTCATTCGCACGAGCAAGCATGCGAAACCAATGCATTGTTTCTTTTGCTTCTTTTCTAGAAATAGAAATTCTATGACGAAATTCTTTCTTAGTCAAAGCTGTATCTGCTTCACAATAATTAGCACCAATACTCGTTGCCGAACGAATTACTTGTTTTATTAAGACATCATTCACAATATCAAAAGAAAGTCCTTTTTCAAAATCAATAACAGACTCTCCAAATAACGCAGTTCGCTCACCGAGATCGTATTTGACATTTGAACCTTGAACTTCATTTGACATTTAGATTTTGACATTTGACATTACTGAAAATTCGGTTTCATGTTTTGTAACATATCTTTTATTTCATGAGATCGATCAGCCTGCGCAACCAATAAACCATCTTTTGTATCCACAACCACAACATTATCCAAACCAATCACAGCAGTAGCTTTTTCAGATTGACCATAAATTAATGAATCACGTGTATCCTGCACAAACACACTTCCACGCATCACATTACTTGAGGTCTCACCCTTCAATAAACGTTTCACAACATGCCATTTCCCAACATCAGACCACTCCACATCTCGTGCAGCAAACATCGCGACATTCGGAGTACGACTAGTAATCATCGCCTCAACTGATTGACCGCGCAATCCAGCATATGCATCTCGAGCCCCAGCAATATCTCGCGCTAATCGTCGACAAATATCCAACAATTCAGGATGAAATTCCTCCCACAAAGAAATCATATTCCCCAACTGATACATATACATCCCAACATGCCAACAATGCTGACCACCATTTACCATCGTAGTACAAGCACTTTCATCAGGTTTTTCCGTCCAACTTTTAATCGTATGAAATCCCCCTCCCGGCCCCTGATGAACACTTTCACCCGGCTCAACATAAGAAAACCCTGTATCAATTCGCGACGCAGGAACACAAGGAGTAACCAACCATTTTGGATCATGAGAAAGAAATGAAGATGCATGAGCCATCGCAAGCGTAAACGCATCACTATTTCCAATAAAATCATCTGACGGAACAGAAAAAATAATCTCATCTAATGACAATCGAGTTTCCAAAACCGCAGCCTCCAAACACATCGCCGGCCCAGTATTGCGTGCATGTGGTTCACGAATAATATTAAATTCAGAAATCTCTGGAGCTTGTTGTGAAATAAACGAATCCAGCGTTTCATCACAACTCACAAAAATACGCGAAGAATCATCAACCAAAGAAAGTGCACGCTCAACAGCACCACGAAATAACGTAGTGTCATCTACCAAGCTATGAAATTGTTTTGGATGAGCTTTTCGGGATAATGGCCACAATCGCGTCCCAACCCCACCAGCTCGAATCACTACGTTCATATAGACTGTCATCCCGGCGCAGGCCGGGATCCATCATGACCGCAGCACAGAGCGACATGGATCCCGGCCTTCGCCGGGATGACGAGATTATTTCTTATTGCTACGTACATGCAACGTGCAAAAACCCGCATGCTCCTTTGTATCTTTGTATGCTGATGTTGCTGCAATCGCACCTTGCGCACTTGCAGTCACAATTTGCTTAAATCCTGCCGCTCCATTTGTCACATCTCCAGCCGCAAATACACCATCAACATTTGTTGCCATAGTATACGGATCTACATTAATTTGTCCACGTTCATCAAATTTCACGCCCAACTGTTTTGGCAAATCATCTCTAGGAACAGACCCGATCTCTACAAACAATCCATCAATCTCCAAATCTTTATTGCCCTCAAACTCAACCCTCAAAACAACTCCAGACAATTTCTTATCTCCCTTCAATTCTACAATCTCATTTTCATACACATAAGTCACATCTTTACGCGCTTTCAACTCATCTAAATTCGCCGGCTCCGCACGTTCCAAATTATCCTCACGAACAATCATATACACCTGCGCCGCTCCCATATCCAACAATTGATTCGCACTTTTCACCGCACTATCTCCCCCACCAACAACCGCAACTTTCTTACCTTTATACAATGGACCATCACACGTCGCACACGAATGCACACCATTACCCTTCAAATCATCTTCGTGATCTAATCCTAATTTTCGATGCTCCATACCAACACACAAAATCAACGTCATTGAAACAAATTCCTTTTTCCCCACCTTCACCTTCACACAATGCTTTTTCATCGAAACCAAACTCGCCTCTCCTGAAACAATCTCAACTCCGGTCGATTCAGCCTGATCTTTCATTTTTTTCATTAATTCAAAACCATCAATTCCATCCTTCCCAGCCCCCGGCCAATTATGAATCACACCAGCGAGCAACGTCTCACCACCAAAATCCTTTTCAACAATCAACGTCTTCAAATTATACCGCGCAGCATAAATCGCTGCACTATACGCCGCAGCCCCACCTCCTACAATAATCGTATCGTAACTCATATATCTAAATTAATGGTCTACCAGTCATTTCCGACGGTTGTTTTAATCCTAATATTTTCAAAATAGTTGGTGCAACATCTGCTAAAATTCCCACAGGAGGCAATAAACTCAAATCCCCTTCCGGTGGATCGCCCGCAGGCCCAGCCTGTCCTTCCCATTGCGCTCCCATAATAACAAACGGCACAGGATTCGTAGAATGTTCTTTATCCTTTTCTCCGGTCTGCAAATTCACCGCATTTTCCGCATTTCCATGATCCGCCGTCATCAACGCAACACCGCCACGTGCCAACGCAGCCTCCACAATCTGACCAATCGCCACATCCACAAAACCTGCGGCTTGTTTTGTGGCCTCCAAACTTCCTGTATGACCCACCATATCTCCATTCGCAAAATTCACAAACATCACATCATACTTTTCAGATTCAATCGCCTCAACAGCTTTTTTTGCAATTTTATCCGCAGACATTCCCGGAGCTGTATCATACGAATCAACAGAAGGCGAAGGAATAATTTCACGCTCTTCACCGGGAAAAGGTTCTTCAATAGTTCCATTTAAGAAAAAAGTAATATGCGCATATTTTTCCGTTTCAGCAATATGATACTGCGTCATTCCAGCTTTTGAAATAACTTCAGCCAAAGAATTCTGAATGATAACCGGCGCAAATGCTACTCCAGAAACAGGTAATCCTTTCTCATATTCAGCAAAAGTCACAAAAACCAAATCTTTATAATCTGGACGTTCAAATTCAGAAAAATCTGGAAGCACAAAAGCTTTAGTTAATTGCCGCGCACGATCTGGACGAAAATTTGAAAAAATAACTGCATCACCATCACGAATCGAACCAATTGGTTTTCCACCAGACACAATCGTCACACACGGAAATTCCTCATCATATACTTCTTTAGCATATTGCGCATCAATTACCGCCAATGGATCCTCCGCAGTTTCTTCCGGACCATCACCAGAACCATCCCACGTCATTGATCGAAAAGATTTTTCAACACGCTCCCATCTATTATCACGATCCATCCCCCAATGTCGTCCTCCCAACGATGCAATTTTCCCCACACCAATCTCCGCAATCTTTGCATTCAATTTTTCAATAAATCCCTTTCCAGAATTATACAATGCATCACGACCATCCATAAACACATGCAAAAAAACTTCTGTTAATCCATTTCGTTTCGCCAATTCCAAACAATTATATAGATGCTCTTGTGCAGCATGCACATTTCCTTCCGAAGCCACACCCAGAATATGCAATCGCGATTTATTTTTTTTCGCATGATCCACTGCTTTTTTAATCGCTGGCAAATCGTAAAAAGTCTCATCATCCATCGCCTTATTAATACGAGGAAATGTTTGATAGTACACGCGCCCCGCTCCAATATTAAGATGCCCAACTTCTGAATTTCCCATCTCACCCCAAGAAAGACCCACTTCATTTCCAGAAGAAATAACCGTCATCGACGGATAAGTATGCATATAGCGATCCAAGTTTGGAGTAGCTGCACGCGTGAGCGCATTCCCTTCTGAATCTGGCGCAACTCCCCATCCATCGCAAATGATTAACACTAAAGGTTTCGGACGTGTTTCTGACATAGATGAGTATTGTAAGTCATTTTATTGACTAGTGCAAAACAAATAACACAATAAAAACAGTACTTATCCACCATTGACAAATTTCACTATCTCTGATATATTATTGACCCGTTCATTTTAATGACACATATCAAAAGGAGGTTGTGTCATGAGTGCTCAAAGATTTATCGCGATTCCAACATCATCCAAAAGCCAATTCTTTGGCCAAAGACTCGAGTGCGTTTCTCACAACAAGACTCAAGCTGTCGTCAGAATTCCTCACGAAAGAGGACACACAGATGTCAAAATCTCTCGCAAAATCGTGAATGTCTTGGCAGATTTTGGCGGAGACTACACATTCTGATATTATTGCGACAGCTGCACAAGTTCATGCGGAGTCTGACATGATATTTCCCAACAAAGCGCAGATGATTCAGAAAAAACCCAACCCAATTATTGCCCAAGCAATTGTCACTCCGATCGACATCAACCACCCCTGGTTCGGTCATGAGTGTCGGGTATCTCACGCGATTGATGAGACACACGTGATGGTGCATCAAGGAAGAAACACCACCACACATATCCGATTCGCAAAACGAGATCTCGCGATTGTCAAGGAGCGCAGTGCAATTGGCATGGCGCGATCAATCGGTCGCCAAATCGGTCGCCGAAAACACACATAGCACGAACCCCAGTCTACGGACTGGGGTTGTTTTTTTGTAAAAACCAGAAATCTCCGATGGAGCCTGTCCTCGTGAAAACGGGGATCCAATACAAATCAATGCATCAAGGCCCAGCAAAATCTCTAAAGAAAGCTGGCTTGTTGCATACATCATACGTAATTAGAATACCGGGAATGTACATGGCCGCAGAGGCGAGGCACGCGAGAATCAGTAATAAATCTCAAAAAACTTCTACATTCCACCCTCTATCTCCATCAACCGATTATACTTCTCAACCCGCTCCGACCGCGACAAACTCCCCGTCTTAATATATTCCGCACCAACCGCAACCGCCAAATCAGCAATTGTCGTATCCGCAGTTTCACCAGAACGATGCGAAACAGCAATCTTATGATTATTCTTCTGCGCCAATCGAATCGTCTCAATCGTCTCCGTTAAACTACCAATCTGATTCACTTTAATCAAAATCGCATTCGTCGCTTTCATCTTAATGCCTCGCGCCAATCGATCTTTATTCGTCACATAAAAATCATCACCCACCACAGAAGCTTTTCCTTTAGCTCCTTGTGCCGCAATCGCCTTATGCGCCATAGGCCAATTATCCCAATCATCCTCATGCAATGGATCCTCAACAGAAACAAATGGATATTTCTTCATCCATTTCACAATATACGCAATCATTTTTGCAGACGTATATTTCTTTCCCTCAAAATGATATTTCCCGTTTTTGTAAAATTCGCTGGCCGCAACATCCATAGCAAACATCACGTCTTTCCCCAATTTATACCCAGCATCTTTCACAGCTTTAGCAACAAGAGTAAGTGCTTTTTCAGAGCTCGCAATATCTGGCGCAAAACCACCCTCATCTCCCACGCCAGTCACTTGTCCATCTTTTTTTAAAACTTTTTTCAATGCATGAAATACCTCCGCACCAATCTGCACTCGTTTCTTAATTGTTGAAGCTTGTGGCACAACCATAAATTCCTGCACATCCAAACCATTATCTGCATGCTGTCCTCCATTAATAATGTTCATTGTTGCAACTGGCATCTTTTTTCCCTTAACTTTTAAACGAAATGCACTACGAATATATTTGTATAATGGCACACCTTTTTCTGCAGCAGCTGCATGTGCACACGCCATCGAAACACCCAAAATTGCATTTGCTCCTAACTTCTTTTTATTTTGTGTGCCATCAAGTTTGATCATCGTACGATCAATCTTCTTTTGATCAAACACACTCATGCCTCGCAACTTTTTTGCAATAACTCCCTCAATATTTTTTACCGCTTTTGCAACACCCTTCCCACCATACCGCTTTCCTTTGTCTCGCAACTCCCACGCCTCATGCGTTCCAGTTGAAGCGCCAGAAGGAACCGCAGCAACACCCACCGCACCCTTTTTTGTTGTAACCCAAACTCTCACAGTAGGATTTCCCCGAGAATCCAAAATTTCCAACGCTTTAATACTCTTTATTGCGGACATATAAATTAATGTTTACTTTTTTTTAAAACTTTTAATGCTGGCAACTCATATCCCGCCAAATAAGAAAGCATCGCCCCACCACCAGTCGAAACAAACGAAATCTGCTGATCAATATGCAAACCCTTCACAACTTGCAATGTTTCACCACCCCCAGCAATAGTTTTCGCCGATGAAGCCGCAAAACATTTCGCAATATGTGTTGTTCCAGCAGCATATCGCTTATCCTCAAACATCCCCAACGGACCATTCCATACCACGGTTTGGGCAAACTGAATCAAATCACAATAATGAGCTCTCGTTTTTGGACCGATATCCATAATATCATACGTACTCGGATGTTCACGAGAAACTCGCAAATCCACAGTCTCAACTCGCTTACGTTTCTTATGATAAACCACCACATCATGCGGTAATCGAATATGATCATGATCCAACAACTTTTTCATCTGCTTTTTCAAGCTCGGATCCAAATCATCAACTGGCTGATCCTGCGCCAACGCCAAAAACTTATTCGCCAACACACCACCCAACAAAACCGCATCACTTTTCTCCAACAAATTCACAATAACCGGAACTTTCGTCTTAGCTTTCACCCCCCCCATAATGATTACAAACGGGCGCTTTGGATTTTCAACCAACTTCTCCATCTCATGCAATTCTTCAATCAATAGCAGTCCTGCATATGCCGGCAACAATTTAGCAACCCCTACCATAGAAGCAGTTTCACGATGACAAACACCAAAAGCATCATTCACATAGATATCAGCTAAACTCGCCAACCACTTCGCAAACTTTGGATCGTTTTTTTGCTCACCAAGATGAAACCGAATATTTTCAAGCATGGCAATTTCTCCATCTTCTAATCTGGATAGTTTTTCAACAGCTGTCCCATCAAACCCTTCTACAAACCTTATATGACGTCCCACCTCACGCTCCAAATATCGCGCAACCGCCTTCAAAGAAAGATCTTTATCAATTTTCCCTTCCGGCCTTCCGCAATGCGCAACCAAAATAAGACGCGCACCCAACTTCATCAAATAAACAACCGAAGGAACGATTCTATCCAAACGAATAGTACCTTTTGAAATCACGCGCCCATTCTTCACCGGCACATTTGCATCAATGCGCATAAGAACTCGTTTCCCGTGTAATTGTCGTAATCTATGTATGGATGTCATGAAGCACATTGTAACATATTCAGAATTTGCAATACATGAAAAACATGATATAACTTGTCTGGAGAGTGCTTGTATCCTCTCTATAATGCCCGCGGGCCTATCCCCCAACGACATTTAGCGAAGTTCTAAAGCCCTTAACAAGCACTCTCCTTGATCATTTTTGGGGATGAATAATATTGACCAAACGATTACCCCACTCCAGCGCTGACTGAAATGCGAAGCTCTCTTAGACATGTGCATCATACTTCCTTCATCGCTACCATGTAATCATGCAATATTATTCGAATCCAGTCACTCATACATTGCTTGCAGATATATGAAAGATTGGGTTCTATATCCCCTACATTCGCCGTGTTCTGTTGTTACGATGAGGCCGCTCCCACGCCAGAGAGTCGTATGTGCGACTCTCTAACTATCGCCGCACTCATCACCTGACTTCAGAACACCACTTTCACCAATCCCAGCCACGACTGGGATTTTTTAATATCAAAAAACCGCGAAAGCGGTTTTTCTACTCACTACCAATTACTCACTAATAAGAAATTCCAATCTGATCTACCGTATAATCATCCACATATTGCGGAAGACCCAATGCACTATTACCATCCTTATCTCGCACAAAAGTATAATGCAAAATCCATTTATTATTATAATAAGGTGTAAGCATCATCGGCGTGGTTGTGGGAGGTGTATCACGCCATTGCAAATTGTAATTCTTCAAAATACGATCTGCCAACCACGGGTAATACTTAAACGCCGGTTTATTCTCATTTGTTAGCTTACGCGTAAACCATACATGCGCCATTTGAACATCTTGCCCATCATCTACACCACCATCAATCACATCATGCACAAAATTCAATCGTTTGACCTGTGAACTTTTAATTACTACATTAGTATAAACTGGTATCGAATTTTTATCATCCATCGCGCTCCAAAAATGATGACCAAGATAATCACCAAACCAATCACTATATGAGTCAGCAGATCGGGCAATAGTTTGATAAATAACCGGAGAATTATATCCTCCAGCAAAAACAGCTCCTATACCAGCCGTCAAAGCCACACAAACAATAACTAATGTAGAAATACGTTGTTTCATAATATGTCTATTAAACCATAAAATACCAAATATTACACTCTTTGTCAAGACATATGCTATAATCAAATCAAACTAATATAAATCGTCGCCCGATAGGGTGACACTATATCTTTGCATTTTTCGCTTTAATCTTTGATCTTAATTATATGAATATTGCCATCAATGGATTTGGACGAATTGGCCGCGCGGCTTTTAAAATTTTATCGGAAAAAAAGGGAGTGAACATAGTCGCCGTCAATGACTTAGGATCGCTCGACAATTTAGGGTATTTATTAAAATATGATTCGGTCTACGGCGTGTGGGATAAAAAAATAAAAATCGAAAAGGGATGTATTGTCGTCGGAAAAAAACGCACGAAAGCGTTGAGTGAGCGAGATCCTAAAAAATTACCATGGAAAAAACTAAAAATTGATGTAGTGATTGAATCGACGGGTGTCTTCACAAATCTAAAAGGAATGTCAATGCATAAAAAAGCTGGAGCGAAACGTGTCATCTTATCTGCGCCTGCAAAAGGTGAAGGAGTTTCAACAATTGTAAAAGGCGTAAATGATAATAATCATGAAGGTGAATCATTTGTTTCAAATGCATCGTGTACCACTAATTGTGTTGCGCCAGTAACGAGTGTGATCGATGAAGCATTTGGCATTGAACGCGCTGGGCTCACAACTATTCATGCATATACTTCAGGACAAGGATTAGTAGATGGCCCAGCACCTCCAAGAAAAACAGATTTCAGACGTGGACGTGCTTCTGCAGTAAATATGATTCCCACAACCACTGGTGCAGCAAAAGCAACAACATTGGCAATCCCAGAATTAGCAGGACTATTTGATGGCATTGCCGTACGCGTTCCAGTTACCGCAGGATCATTATCTGACATGACATTCCTCGTAAAGAAAAAAACAACAGTAGAAAAAGTAAACAACGCCATCAAAAAAGCATCCCGCGGAAAACTCAAAGGAATTTTGGAATATACTGAAGATCAATTAGTTTCATCAGATATCGTCGGAACAACCGCTTCAGCAATCGTCGATCTCAACTTCACCCGAGTCGTCTCCGAAGATTTCATCAAAATTCTCGCCTGGTACGACAACGAATGGGCATACGCAAACCGCCTCGCCGAAATGGCCGTCAAGCTCGGCAAATCAGCAAAATAAAATTTCCAAACCAAAAACGTCCACTCCGACGTTTTTTTATTTATAAATATCATGACCACCTATCGCCATCAAATATGCAGACTTCGGTTTTGTTTTCAGATATCTAAATACAATCCGAATTTTGTAATTCACAAAAAAACTATACCTACCTTTCAGACGACCACTCAATTTATGAACCTTAAGCTTCTTATGATTTTTTTGATCTCTAAAGAGCTCAATCTTCTCATAAACTTCTTCAAGCAAATCTCTCTCTAGAGTTTTCAATTGCCGAGCAAAGGATGGTGCAAAAAGCACGTTCATATTCAAGGCATCTTATCAACTATATCCCTGATATTCCCACGCAATACTTTACCTTCGGATAATTCACGTTCAGCTCGCAACACAGCCTCTACTGCCTGATCCTCGCGATAACGCACCAACGCTTGTCGCACAACATCGGACTTTGTAGATGCCGCACCTTTTTCAATCATTTCAGAAATAAACGATTCCAAATCCGGAGACAATGGAACTGATAATGTAGACATACAAAATATTATAATTTAATATGATATTATCATATCTCAATCCAAGACCTCTGTCAAACCAAAAACGCCCTTACGAGCGTTTTTTAACTACTCACTACAAACTACCAACTACAAACCAAATTATTCCCCTATCGCCAACCGTGAAAACCGAGCAATTTTTAAATTCTCACCAAGTTGTAGAACTTTCGATTGCACATATTCCTCAACTGTTTTGGAATCATCCTTTAAGTACTCTTGTTCGAGTAAACAAACTTCTTTGTAATACTTATCCATTTTCCCATCAAGAATTTTATCTTGAATATCAGCTGGTTTATCCTTAACTTCTTCTGCATAAATCTCTCGCTCTTTTGATGCGACATCTGCAGGAACTTCTTCACGAGAAACATATAATGGATGCATCGCTGCAATATGCATAGCAAGATCACTTACCATTGCTTGAAACTGCTCATTACGAGAAACAAAATCCGTTTCACATTGAACCTCAACAACAACGCCAATTTTGCCGCCGCCATGAATGTATGAACCAACAGCACCTTGATCTGTCGCACGCCCAGCTTTTTTCGCAGCTTTCGCTGCACCAGATTTGCGCAAGATTTCAATAGCACCTTCTGCATTTCCTTGTGATTCATCAAGTGCTTTTTTCACAGCCAACATGCCAGCACCTGTTTGCTCTCTAATTTGTGCAATCAACTTTACGTCCATATTAAATAAGTATTAAGTATCAAGAATTAAGAATAAAGTATGACAGTCTACCACAGTTGTGGTGAGATTGTCATTGCGAGCGTTTTAGCGAAGCAATCTCATCCAAGAGATTGCTTCGTCGTACCTCCTCGCAATGACACGTTGGTCGTGTCAGTTATGATTTTGATTCTTCAGTTGGTTTATCTTCTGACTTTTTTTCTTCAGCCTTAGGCTCTTCTTTTTTTACTTCTTTCTTTTCTGCTGCTTTCTTCTCAACAACCACCTCTTTCTTTTCAGCAGCTTCCTTTTCCTTCAAAGCATCTGCTGCAGCCTTCGCGATTCCCGCCTGTACTTTTCCAGCAGCAGCCGCGTCAGCAACGAGCTTGGTCAACAATGCAATAGATTTCACTGCATCATCATTTCCTGGAATTGGATGCGTAACTTGTTCAGGATTGATATTTGAATCACAAATCGCAATCACAGGAATCCCCTTCACTTGCGCTTCACGAATCGCTGTTTTCTCCTTTCGCACATCAAGCACAAACAACGCATCTGGAATTTTATTTAATGTTTTCAATCCTCCCAACAATGGATTTTTCTTTGCAATAATTTTCTCAAATCCAACACGCTCCTTTTTCGTATATTTCTCCCATGCATCTGTCCCCTGCTCTGACAATAACTTTCGATATCGATCAAGCATTGGTTTCATTGCCGTAAAATTCGTAAGCAATCCACCAAGCCAACGACGCGTCACAAACGGCATACCCGCTCGTGTCGCTTCCTCCTCAACAATTGATTGTGCTTGTCGTTTCGTTCCAACAAACAAAATCGTCTTTCCTTCTGAAGCAATCTTCTCAACGTACGCGAGCACATGCTCAAGCTGTTTTTGCGATTGCTCCAAATCAATAATATGCACACCTGATCGTGCGCTATGGATGTACCAATGTGCTTTTGGATGCCACCGACCTTCACTGTGGCCAAAATGCACACCAGCCTTTAAAAGGTCCTTAAGACCTGGGATGGTTGTAGGCATATAATATTCCTTAATACTTCTTGGTTTATTGCGGGCCCGTACCAGTTGGTTTGGGAGGAAACGCAACAGTATGTATCCAAGATAGTGATAAATAATGATGGCAAGAGAATACCATCCAAACCCAAAAGTGTCAAATACAAGGCTTGCCAAGCTTTTTGTAACCTGCTATACTCCACTCGAAAAATACTTAATTCTTGATACTTTATACTTGATACTTAATCCATATGAAAACAGACCTACATCCAACATATAACAAACAAGCTACATTCAAATGCGCCTGCGGGAGTGAATTTAAAGTTGGCTCAACTCTAGAAAACTTCGAAACAGAGTTGTGCAACAACTGTCACCCCTTCTACACAGGTAAACAAAAGATTGTGGATACTGCTCGACGTCTAGAAAAATTCGAAAAGAAAATGGCTGGTAAATCTGAATCACTCGTATCAAAAAAAGAAAAGAAGGCTAAAGTTCGCGCAAAGAAGGCGGCGACCAGCGGGAGCCGTCCCAGCGAAAGCGAGGAACCAGATACTAAGAAAAGCGCAAAGTCCGAGACAGAAAAAAAATAACTATCAAAAAAGAAAGCTGAAAAATGCTTTCTTTTAATTTACGCAAATGATACGCTAGTTTATCTATAGATACATGGCTAAATTGTTAAATTGTTAAATGGCTAGCGCTTCGCTCATTTCAGCGCCGCAGGCGCAAAACAATTTAACAATTTAACAATTTAACAATGTGACGGTAATGTGACGATTCAACAAATTCACATATGTTCAACTCACAACAGTACCAAAACCAGCTAAACAACATCGAAACAGAACTCGGTAAACCCGAGACTGTTCGTGATAATAAAAAAATGGCAACACTCAATCGTGAATACATGCGATTAAAAGAATTGGTCGATACGATTGGCTTATATGACACACTCAATAAATCACTCACAGAAGCGCAGGAGATTCTCAACACAAATGATGACGACGAATTGGTTTCAATGGCACAAGGAGAAATCGGCGATTTACAAGAACGAATCGAAAAACTTGAACGAGAAATCGCATTCCTTATTCATCCACCAGATCCAGATGATTCTCGAAACGTTATTATTGAAATCCGAGCTGGAACTGGCGGAGATGAAGCTGCGCTTTTCGCACATGACTTATTCACCATGTATTCACGATTCGCTGAAAACAATAAATGGAAAATCGAAATCGTATCAATGAATAAAACGGAATTAAAAGGACTCAAAGAAGTCATTGCAAAAATCGTAGGAAAAGATGTATATCGCATGCTCAAATTTGAATCTGGCGTGCATCGTGTGCAACGAATTCCAGAAACAGAAAAACAAGGACGCATTCATACAAGCACAGCAACTGTAGCAGTACTTCCAGAAGTAGACGATATTGAAATTGAAATCAACAAAAAAGATTTGCGCATCGACACATATTTATCATCTGGAAAAGGCGGACAAAACGTACAAAAAAATGAAACAGCTGTGCGTATCACACATGAACCAACCGGTATTGTCTGCGCATCTCAATCAGAACGCTCACAACAACAAAACAAAGACAACGCCATGAACATGATGAAAGCAAAGCTGTATCAAATCGAAAAAGATAAGCAGGATGAAGCGCACGCAGCAGATCGAAAAGGACAAGTCGGAACAGGCGGAAGATCTGAAAAAATCCGCACATATAATTTCCCACAAGATCGCGTAACAGACCACAGAATAAACAAATCATGGCATGGCATGGAAAGCATCCTCGCGGGGGATATAGAAGATGTGCTGGAAGCATGCCTCACACTAAATTTTGAAAAAGGTGAGAGTAAAGCGTAATGAGTAAAGAGTAATGAGGGAATGTGTCACCAAAGGTGACGTTTATAAATTGTCGCTTCGCGACCCATTTTACGCCTTACGAGTTACGCTTTACGAGTTACGAAATTCCAAAGAATCCACAGCACAAAAAAATGACTGATATTTTAGTCAAAATTATGCTGGACAAACAACACTCTCAATACTTGACAGTTTAAAATAAACCATATAGAATACAGTCACGATCATTGGAAATCGTTTTAAATGAAAAAGCTCAAAATTGACTGTCCTCCCCGGAGAACAGTCGGGCTCTCGTGTTGGTGGTCTTTAAACGGTGGTTAAATCGACACTCCGTTTCTACGAAACGGAGACAGGGACTGCAGTAGTTGTGTAGTTGTTGGTGACCCACCCGAGAAACTCTGAATATCAGGGGTGATGATGAGTTTCACGATCTTAAATTGTTGATATCCCTAGCACAAACCATGCCGATGTACCCATACTGCACGTCAGAGTTGATCGGCGAGAGAGATCCATTGATCATCCCTCCCCTTTTACCTCTTGCCTCATGTAAAAAGGTACGTACACGCATGACTGGCGCAGCCTCCAAGGAAGTACGGGTTTACCTCCTTTTTACCCCGAAAACACCTTCGAAGGAAACAGGATACATCAAGCCGCACGAGCCCCATTTTCACACAAACCTCGCTAAGGCGGGGTTTTTATTTTGGGTTGACAAACATCAAAAAAAATGATACAAAAAACATCTTCTGCTACAATATATTCGTAGCAAGAAGACGGTCATTTTAATGAAATACATCACAATAATGAGGAGAAAGCATGTCTCGAAGATATACGGCCCTAAAAACGAAATTTATGGGCGAAAATGATCAGTCCATCGAGGAGATTCTCGAGGAACTTAGTAAAATCGATCCCGAATTCGTAGATCGCCTAGCGCAAATGGATTGGGATAGCATGATGGAAGAAGTCATGAGAGAAGCAATGGAGGCAGCGGCAAAAGAATGTCGTTGTCGCGTTGCGCGTCATTATCGAGGACACGGATCTCAATACATAGGAACACCGCTCAAAAGCAATGCAAAATGTCTCGGTGCGCTGACTTATGGAGGCGATGAAAGCCATCCAAACATCGGTGTCTATATTCAAGACAATCGAGTTGCACTTGTGTGGGCCCGCGACGACGAACAATATGCGCAAGCAACACTCGATGAGTGGACAGTCACTCTGCAGCGCTGCCACACCGAATGTACCATGGCCGCAATCATGCAAATCTTCAGTGCTGACGGGGAAGTCACTCGTGAAGAAGTTGGCGAAGGCTCTGTTATGTTCTCAACCAATCTTCCGGAGGTCGCTTAATCATGTCAGGCAAACTAGACGTCACAATCAAAAAAGATGGCAGTCTCGATATTCATGTCGACATGTCAAACGATGACGATTGCGCAAAAGTTGCTGCTCGCATCAGAGCGGGCATGAAACTGTTTGGCATCAAAATGGAAGGTGAAGTTGAAACAGAGGAAGGACAAGCACAGGCAATTCCACGAAGGAAAAAGTTGAAAGTATGAGCAAGATCAACCTCGGCGATTTCGCACCAGCCGTTGAAACCATGGGTCCAGACCTACGAGCATGTATCTGGGTAAAAGGCTGTCCGATGAAATGCAAAGGATGCATCACACCAGAACTCATTCCTGACACTGTCGTAAATGAAATGACTGTAGTGGACATCTGCAATCGCATCAAAAAAGCGAAAGATGAATATGGAATTACGGGTGTCAGTTTTTCTGGCGGCGAACCATTTATGCAAGCT
>NZCD01000067.1 GCA_002688135.1 Parcubacteria group bacterium | reverse complement strand
GCTGCATTTGAAGCGGGATACTCGAATGAAAATCTCAACTTGGATGTAGCGTTTGGGTATAATTTTGCTCAGATTCATGCAATGGCTATGCTGACAGAATTGTTTAGCATCTTGACGATATTGGTGTGCACGCATCATGTGATGCATATGAAAAAAAAGGAATCCTTTTTTCCGCATGGTGAGCAATTAGATAGTATGATGGCGCTTGGTGCATCTCGTCGGGTTATGTGGCTGCTGATTGGGGGGATATGTTGCTTGCATATGACGCAAGGTGCTGCGGTGCATATGAGACAACTAATAATGAGCGATACTGTTTTGGGAGATGCGTCGTTTTCATTTTTTTTCGTGTTGTCGAGCCTTTCATTAGTTTTTGTGTGATTGGGTATACGTTTCTGATAGCATTTATTCATCTGAAGTATTTTGAGCATGAGGGTTATCATGCGATGGAATCAAAAACGTCCTAGCAGATGCAGGGCGTTTTTTTAATTCATGGTTTTTTGACTTTGTGGTGCGTCGCTGCCGCTCCAGCGGAAATTGATTTTTTATTTCAAAGTTAAAACTTCTTTGAAGTTTAAACTTTCGGTTACTTATTATTTGTATGGATCCCGGCCTACGCCGGGATGACGATTTTATCGCTCCAGACATGTTTGCTATCCACTTATAGTAACGGCTAACTATTCCTCGCTATCGCTGCGAATAGGTTAGCCTAGCTTGCTACCCTCTTTTTATCTGAGGCCTTTTGTTTAACAATTTCTGGTTCTGCTCCCATTTCTTTGCGGATGAGTTCGTCCATGACAGCTTTTCTGATATCCATCATGACTTGTGGTGCGCCTCGTAGAAATGATTTTGTGACTTCGCGTCCGACACCGAGTTTCAGATCGTTGAATGAATAAGTATTTCCTCGTTTTGAGATTACACCTTCTGCAACGCCAACATCGAGTGTATCGCCTGAAACAGAAATTCCTTCGTTGTACATGATATCGAATTCGGTTGTGCGGAATGGTGGTGCAACTTTATTTTTTACGACTTTCATTTTTACACGATTTCCTACAACTTTATCTGCTTGTTTGATTTGAGCCGATCTTCGGACCTCGACACGCACTGAACAATAAAATTTAAGTGCATTTCCACCAGTAGTTGTTTCAGGATTTCCAAATACAATTCCGATTTTCATTCTAGTTTGATTGATGAAAATTACGGTAGTTTTTGTTTTTGCGACAATTCCTGTGAGCTTGCGAAGTGCTTGTGACATGAGTCGAGCTTGCAGACCCATGTGTGAAGCCCCCATGTCTCCATCAATTTCTGCTTTTGGTACGAGTGCTGCGACGGAATCTACTACAACCACATCTACTGCATTTGATCTAACTAATGTTTCTAAGATTTCTAATGCTTGTTCTCCATTATCTGGTTGTGAGATGAGCATTTCTTCTATATTTACCCCGATCATTTTTGAGTATTCCGGATCAAGTGCATGTTCTGCATCGATGAATGCTGCAAGTCCACCTTCTTTTTGAACTTGCGCAACTGTGTGTAGTGCAAGAGAGGTTTTTCCGGAAGCTTCTGGGCCATAGATTTCAATAATTCTTCCGCGTGGGAATCCTCGTCCTCCTAGTGCGATATCAACTGATAGTGCGCCTGTAGAAATACCTTCTACCGTCATTTTTTTCGCTTCACCAAGTTTCATGATGGAGCCGTCGCCGAATCTCTGTCGGATTTGATCGATAGCTGAGTCTAGAACTGCCTGCTTTTCTTTGTCTGACATACTGATTAACCTCCTTGTTAATTTTTGAAATGATTATAGTTGAGTTGAGTCGTGTTTTGCTTTTGCTGATTGTGAATCTTCTGGCATGTACAATACTGATCTAGAAGCACTTGCGTGGCCTCCGCGTTTTGATGTCGATTCGATTATAATTTCATTCAATCCGCGTTTTAGGTGAATTGTTTCTTCGAAATGCCCTTGTTTGTTTAAATTTGTTTTTAGACCGTTAAGTGTAACTGTTGATTCTGGTTCTGTTGATCCTGCGATGGTGATTGCGTTGCGTGATGTTTCAAAATTTTCTGTGGGATCTGTGATTATTAGGGTTGGTGGGCCGATCATCGCGTGCACTTCCATACCGAGATATAAAGCTAGTGATAATATTGCGCCTGTTGCGAGTAATGTTCGTGCAATATTTGGAATTGAAAATGATCTTTGTTTTTTAATTGTTTTTGGAGTTTCGTGTTTGTGTTCGATTTGGTGCATTACATCGTCTAGTTCAATTTCATCTATACCGCATGTGCGTGCGTATTCTTTTACAATGGTTTTTCTTGCGCTTCCGGCGGGAAGTTTGTCGTATTCGCAATTTTCAAGTGCATGAATATGGGACAGTGCGATGCCTGATTTTTTTGCGCATTTTTTTATTGATAGTCCGCTGCGTTCGCGGATTGCTTTTAGTCGCATGCAGAGTTTTTTGTCCTCCATATTTTAAACTTGTATTCAGCCCAACTAGTTAGGCTGTCATTGCGAGCGTTTCAGCGAAGCAATCTTTTTTGTATTCGGCCTATGGGCTTGGTGGTGCGTCGCTGGCGCTCCAGCGGATCGGGATTTTATAGTTTCGCGACGGCGACGCCGTCCCTCAGCGCTTATAATAACGGAAAAGTATTCTCCGTTTCACTGCGAATACGTTTTCCTTCCGCTTATCTGCTTGGTGGTGCGTCGCTGGCGCTCCAGCGGAAGGGGATTTTATAGATTCCGTACGCCTTTGGCGTTCCTCAGCACATTTAGTAACGGCTAACTATACTCCGTTTCACTGCGTATAGGTTAGCCTATCCGCCTATAAACATCGCTGCGAGCTACTGCAGCTCCTCGTAGTCTTCTTCCTCGGACTCTTCAGTTTCTTCCCATTCCTCGCCATCTTCTTCCTCCTCTTCTTCCTCATTCATACTATCATCTACCTCTGATGTCATCAAGATTTCTCGGGGTTTTGAGCCTTGGGATGGGCCGATGATTCCGGCTTCTTCTAGCATGTCTAATAATCGGGCGGCGCGGGCATATCCTACTTTTAATCTGCGTTGTAAGTATGAAGCAGATGCTTTGCCAGCTGCGATTACTAATTCACGTGCTTCATGGTACAGGGGATCGTCTGCGGTATCGACTGATTTTCCGAATAATGTAGTTTGTTTGGAATGTTGTGTGATTGCATCATCATATACTGGAACATCATCGTGTTTGATAAAGTTGATAATTTTTTTCAATTCTTCTTCTGAAATAAATGCACCTTGAATACGTCGTGGTTTTGAGATTTGTGCGTTTTGGAAAAGCATATCTCCCCGTCCGACTAGTTTTTCTGCTCCGGCTGAATCTAGGATCGTTCGTGAATCGACTAATGACGAAACTGAAAACGCGATTCGTCCTGGAATATTTGCTTTCAATAATCCTGTAATAACATCAACGGAAGGACGTTGAGTTGCGAGGATCAAATGAATTCCAACTGCGCGTGCCATTTGTGCGAGACGAATAATTCCGCCCTCAACTTCATTTCCCGCAGCAATCATTAAATCTGCTAACTCATCAACAACAAATACGATGACAGGAAGTTCTTGCCCTCCTTTGCGTTTCATTGCTTTGTTGTATGATTTTATATCTCGTTTTTTTGCTTTTGAAAGCAGGTCGAATCTTCGTTCCATTTCTCCAATTGTCCATTTCAATGCGTTAACTGTTTTTGAGACTTCTGTGATAACAGGAGTTAGAAGATGAGGGATACCATTATAGAGCGGAAGTTCAACTCGTTTTGGATCAACCAAAATCATTCGTAATTCTTGTGGTGAATGTTGGAATATTAAACTGGTGAGAATTGTATTTACGCAAACCGTTTTTCCAGAACCGGTCGCTCCAGCTATAAGAAGGTGTGGCATTGAAGGAAGATCTGCGAACATTGGTTTTCCGCTTACATCTTTTCCGAGTGCGATGTGATAGCGATTTTGCACATCTTCAAAATCATCATGAGAAAGTAAATCGCAAAGTGTGACTGTTGCTGTTTTTTGATTCGGAACTTCAATTCCTACTAGTGATTTTCCTGGGATAGGAGCTTCAATACGGATGGGGTGTGCTGCTAGAGCGAGTGACAGATCATTATTTAGTCCGGTAATTTTTGTGAGTTTTACACCATCAGATGGACGGAGCGTGTATTGTGTTACGGTTGGTCCTACGCGTGTTTCTCCCATCTCAACATCGATTCCAAAGTTTGCAAATGTTTTTTGGATGATGTGGATGTTGTTTTTGATGTCTCCTGCTTTTGCTGATGAGGTGGATCGTTTGAGTAATGAAAGAGGTGGAAATCGGTATTCTTTGATTTCAATCTCTTCAACTTCTTTTCCATTTTCTTCTTCGTATTCTGTCGGATCTTCCTCATCATCCTCTTCCGGCTCTTCTTCGGCTTCTTCCTCATCCTCTTCATTTTCGTCTTCTTGATTATTTTTTCCAAACGCTAAAATGCGTCTCATGAATGGTTGTTTTTCGTCGTCTTCATATTCGTAATCATCCTCTTCCTCTTCCTCCTCCTCCTCCTCCTCCTCTTCATTGCGTCTGCGGAATCTCGCCAACGGCCCATTTCCTTTGTGAGGCATTAGTAATGCGAAGAGAGATATTTTTAAGATGAATAATAATCCTGCTAAAAGTAGTGCTGCGAAAATTACTGCTGTGGCTACCATGCCAATGTATTGAACAGTAAACTTGGTTAGATAGTGTCCGAGTAGTCCTCCGCCGAATCCGTCGCGTGCAGCGATTATTGATTGATCGCTGACAAGAATTAAATGAAGCAAGCCTGCGATTCCGAGTGATAATAAAAGTGCGCCAATGAGATGTGTGAAGTCCAAACCTTCTTCATCATCCTCTTCATCTTCGTCATCATGTGCAAAATGGATTGGATCAGATTTGTATGCAATGAGGAATAAAATGAATGGGAATACATATCTTAGTAATCCGATTCCTTTTGCAAGAATGCGATCTGCTGTTTCTCCGAATTGTCCGGCAAGTCCTAAAAACGACAAAATAATAAGGATTCCGAGTGTTACGAATCCTAAAGCGATCAGTCCTTTTTTAAGGGCTGGGGAAATTGATCTTGGTTCCTGTCTTCTTTTGCGACTGCGTCGTGGCATAAAAATAAGATTGATGGGATGAACACCCATTTTGTTCTATTCATTATACTTCTTTCGTGTGCATTTTTCCATAGACGTTCTGTGTATGGTGTTGTTTTTCTAATAAGACAGTTTATCCACAATTTTGTATTGACGATATTCTCAAGTTGGAGCATTATGTTGTCACGATCAAATGAAAGAATATTTTAAAATATATTTTTTAACTAAGTTTCGTTCATTGATTGCTGCGTGCGTGTGCAACACATCGTGCTACTCGGTGCCCGGCTATTCGGCAATATATCGAAAGTTCGGTACGCCGTTTGTACGAGTTGAACATGTTTGCAGCAATCAGAGAATGAGAGTATATGAAATCCGCTGACAGGCGGTTTTTTGTTTATTTCATTCATGCTATGTAATAGCCAGATCCCCACTTTAGTAACGCAATATATCGAAAGTTCGGTACGCTGTTTGTGCGAGTTGAACATGTTTGCAGCAATCAGCGTGTAAGCAATAAAATCACCAGATGGTGATTTTTTGTTATACTGGGTTTATGAAATCTTTGGCTTATACAAAGGAGAGGGAATTATTACAAAAAGGGTTTGTTTGTGTTGCGGGGGTTGATGAGGTTGGTGCTGGGTGTTTGGCGGGGGATGTGTTTGCTGCTGCGGTAGTATTGAAGCCTGGAGCTCATATGAGTGGTGTTCAGGACAGCAAAAGGTTGTCAGCGAGTGCGCGTGAGTATTGGGATGGGATTATTCGTGAGAAGGCTGTGGGTTGGGCGATTGGTCGAGCAACACCGAAAGAAATTGATGAGATTAATATTCGACAAGCTTCTTTTTTGGCGATGCGTCGGGCGTTGGATCAGTTAGATGATATTGATCATGTGTTAAGTGATGGATTTGTTATTCCTGATTTATTGGTTTCTTGTACGCGAGTTATCAAAGGGGATACTAAAATAAAATCAATTGCTGCTGCTTCAATTGTCGCGAAGGTGGCAAGAGATGCTTACATGTGTGAGTTATCATTACAGTTTCCACAGTATGGGTTTGATCGACATAAGGGTTATGGTACGGTGTTACATAGAAATGCAATATCTAAGTACGGTTTGCTGGATATTCATCGAAAATCATTTTGTAACAATTTTGTATGAAAAAAATATTATTTGTAGCGTCGATTGTGTTGTTGGGGGCTGGGTGTAGTGCTCCAGATCCAAATCCGAAGGTTGATGGGTATGCTCCTTCTATTGATGAGGATTTTATTCTTGGAGAGCCCGAGGCATTGGGGGGTGATGATAAAAAAGATATTGCTCCGGGGAAGGCATCGACTTTAGAAACAGACGATGGATCTGGGATTCAGAGTTCGAAGGTAATAGAGGGTCTTCCTGATGATCCTGAATCTCCTGCAGTAGAGGTTGAGGAAGAGGTGCTTGTAGAACCTCCTGCACCGGTGATGGAATAATATCAATCAAAAAACCGGTGATGAGCCGGTTTTTGGGTTGACATTATAAGCGAGTCGTGTTATGGTCTGGCTGAGTTTCGACGTATTGCCGCGGCTGCTGAACCAACGCAAAACGGAGTTACTTATGTTTATCGATCTTTACTGCGAGTGTGGGAATCCGAACTGTGATAATACCCATGTTCTTTTTCGGAAGGGCTATGTGTGTATCACAGATTCTGATGGGACCAAGCGTGAGCGTGGTGATTATTTTTACGTCGATGCGTACAAGTGGAAGAAGGGCGACAAAGATACTACGAATGTAGAGATCATGTTGCCTCCTGAAGCTGCGCGCG
This sequence comes from Parcubacteria group bacterium, assembly GCA_002688135.1. Classification (GTDB taxonomy): domain Bacteria; phylum Patescibacteriota; class Patescibacteriia; order Magasanikbacterales. The sequence goes on along the minus strand of NZCD01000067.1, from coordinate 7,815 downwards.
CATTGATGTGGTTTATGATTTGCATGTACATGCCGGTTGTGTCGCGTTTGTATTATTGGTGGCTTCATGTGAGTTACCGATGGGATAGATGGCGTTATCGGATTTTCAATCGACTCAAAAAGTAGATCTTCCTCCCGATTCGTCGGGAGGTTTTATATTATAGTGGATCCTGGCCTACGCCGGGATGACGTGTCTATAAGATTTTAGATCGTTTGAAGTAGAGGAATACCGAAAGCCAGACTAATAGTAGGAATCCGAATATGTATGCGAATGAGAGTGGGTGTTCTTGATATGGGAGTGCGACGTTCATACCATACAGTCCTGAAATAGCGGCGGGGATGGAGATGAAGATTGTTGCGATGGTGAGCACTTTCAAAATTTTGTTAAGTCTACTTGAGGATAAAACAAGTGTGTAGTTTCTGATGTTAGAAATTGTTTTAAGAGATGATCGACACATATCTGCGCCTTGCTTTCCCTCGATGATTAAATCTTCAATCAAATCTTCATCGTCTTCGAAAAAGTTGAAGCGTCGCATCATTCGTTCATAGACTAGGTTTGTGTAGTGGTATGAAGTGACGAATGTATTGAGGACATCTTCGTAGCGTAATAAATCAGCAACATGTTTTTCATCGAGTGCGTCTACAATGTTTCGTTCGGCTTGCACATTTTTAACGATTCGTCGTGTGACGGTTTCAAATTCTCTGTTTATTAATGAGAGGATTGAGATGAGTGATTTGAGTTTTTGTGTTGTTACCATTTTAACCGATCCTTCTATTAATTTTTTGAAAAAACGTGGTTCAATTTTTGAGATGGTGATGATGTTGTTTTCTGTCAGGATGATTAAAAGCGTATTGAGATCTCGTTCGAATTTCGGTGGCATTATATTTACGTAGATGTAATTAATTCCATCTTCTTCTTCAATACGAGGTAATTCGAATTCATCCAGACCACCGCGGACATTAAATTCGTCTAAATTGTGTGTTTCAACCAATTTTTTGATTTCCTCATCTGTTGGATTTACAATTGAAATCCACGAGCCGTGTGAAAGCTCGCTTTGTTCTTTTATTTTATTGTCGCGGATAGTGCGTTTAAAGTAGGAAATCATACTTTTGAGATCGTTTCAATTCTCCATCACGCCACGAAACACGCTATTTTTCTCGCAGAACATTTCAAAACTCCTTACCTATATTAAGTCATATAAGCTCGTCGTTTGTTCAATGTCCTGCAAAAAAACTATCATTATTTTGTATCGCAATGGAGAATTGAAATGATCTCATATTTGGGGTTGATCTTAGCACGTATTATCATTATACTCAATACATCAAGATATATCTAAATTTATATTTTTTATGATAAAAAAGGCAATTATTCCGGTAGCTGGGTTTGGGACTCGTTTTTTGCCTGCCACAAAAGCACAGCCTAAAGAGATGTTGACGCTGGTTGATAAACCGGTGATTCAGCATATTGTTGAGGAGGCTGTATCTGCTGGGATTGAGCAGATTATTTTTGTGACAAGTTCAACTAAGCGTGCGATTGAAGATCATTTTGATCGAAATTTTGAATTGGAATATCGATTACGTCAGAAAAGCAAGAAAAAGGAGTTGGGGCAGATTTTAGATATTTCTGATTTGTGTACATTTGCATATGTTCGTCAGCGATCACCTCGTGGGGATGGTCATGCTGTTTTAAGTGCGAAAGATTTTATTGGTGATGAGCCGGTTGCGATTTTATTTGGTGATGATGTGATTGATTCAGAAGTGCCTTGTATGAAGCAAATGATTCAGTGTTATGATAAGTTTAAATGTCCGATTATTGGTATAATGGAAGTTGATAAGACACAAACCGGAAGATTTGGTATAATAGAAGGGTCTCATGTTGATGAGAGAACACATCAAGTTCGGAGTTTGGTTGAAAAGCCTGATCCGGCTGTTGCGCCATCTAATTTGGGAATTATTGGGCGATATATTATTACGCCAGAAGTGTTTGATGCGCTTGAGGAAGCGAGTGCGTCGCCGGATGGAGAGATTCGTTTGATCGATGCGTTTCGTGGATTGGTAGGAACGCGTGCGATTTATGCGCATGAGTTTGAGGGAACACGATACGATTGCGGAAATAAATTAGAGTTTATGAAAGCGGCGGTTGAGATGGGAGTACAGCATGATGAAATTGGCGAGGCTTTTGATCAGTATTTAAAATCGAGAGGAAAAACTAAATCGGAAGCAGTCATGGAGAAAATGATTGCTGACGTAACAGGTAATTAGATACATTCTAAATTTTAGGAGTATGAGAAAAGGAGTATTTGGCATATTAGCGTTAGCCACTTTTTTGGTTTTTGGAGGAGCGGCATGTAAGAACACAGTCGACCCGCAACAAGCGGCCCTAACTAAACATGTGACGCTTGATTACTGGCGGCCGTTTGATGGGAGTGATGCATTTTCCAAGGTGATAGCAAGATATAGATCGATTCATCCGAATGTGACGATTAATTATCGTCAAATTCGTCCGGAGATTTATGAGGAGGAATTGATTCAGGCGTTTGCGGAGGATCGTGGGCCGGATATTTTTGCGGTTCATAATACGTGGATGCGTGGGTATCAAAGTAAGTTGACAGCGATGCCACAGAATTATTCTGTTTCAAATATTGTTCCTAAGGGCGGGCTAGAGGGAAAAACCGTTACGAATGTGCAGGAGAAAAAAGGTTTAACGCCACGACAGTTGCAGGCACAGTTTGTTGATGTTGCGCTTGAAAACATGTTGTTGCCATTGGATGGTTCGGGGCGTGAACCGGATTTAGCGACTAGTGGTGTATATGCAGTGCCTTTGTCTGTAGATACGATGATGATGTTTTACAATAATGATTTGGTGAAAACTGCGGGTATTGCGCAGCCACCAACATCATGGGCTGGATTTCAATCTGCAATTGAGAAAGTTACTTCGGTTGATAAAGATTTTAAATTGATTCGTCCAGGCGCGGTGATTGGAACTGCAGAAAATGTGCCACGAGCTTCAGATTTGTTATCACTTATTATGATGCAGGCTGGTGCGGTGATGACCGACGATTTTGGTTTTGCAACATTTCATAAGAATCCTCCTGGATTGGACCGTGCGACACCACCAGGGATTGATGCATTACGTTTCTATATTGATTTTTCTTTGCCTGTTCGAAAGGTGTATACATGGAATGCGTTGCAGCCAGATGGGCTTGAGGCGTTTATTCGTGGGCAGGCGGCTTATATGTTTGGATATTCATATCAACTTCCGTTGATTAAGGCTCGCGCACCTAAGTTGCCGATTGGAATTGCACCAGTACCGCAGCAGTTACCTGAATCACCTATCAATATTGCGAATTTTTGGCTGGAGGGGGTTTCTAAAAAATCTGAAAGTTCTACGTGGGCATGGGATTTCTTGTTGTTTCAATCGAGCGCTGATAATGTGAAGTACTATTTGGATTCCACACAAAAGCCTACTGCATTGCGCGCACTTGTTGATGAACAACGTGAGGATTTATTTCTGGGTCCTTTTGCAGAACAGGTTTTAACAGCTAAAACATGGTATCGAGGCAAAGATGGAGATACAGCAGATGCAGTAATGCGCGAGATGATTACGTTGGCGAAGTTGGCTATTGAGGCTGGGGATGAGAGTGGGTTTAACAAAGTTATCAAGAATGCAGTTTCCAAGATTAATCAAACAGTACAGTAAACTTTTATGTTTAGGAGGATAAAAATTATTTTCATGATGATGCCGATGATGTTCGGGTTGTTTGTGTTTGTTCCGCAGGCTGATGCGCAGGTTTTGTTTAAAATGCCTGATTGTACGAAGACGGGGGATTGTCAGCTTAATGACGCAGTGAATACATTGATTGCTGTTGCTGAATTTATTTTTGGAATTTCTGGTTCGTTGGCGTTGTTAATGTTTATGTATGGTGGGTTTACGTGGGTGACATCCGGAGGTTCTGAACAGCGAATTACTAAGGGTCGGGATATTGTCCGCAATGCTGTGGTTGGATTGATTATTGTGTTTATGTCTGCTGCTATTGTTCAGTTTGCGCTTGTATCGTTGGATGTTGATGGTAAGTTTAATTTCTTGAAAGGAAAAGATGGTGGAAAAGTGGAACAGCAAATTTAATGGAATGGTGAATTATAATATGAAGCTTATAAGGCTCACAACATATGTTGGTGTGTTTGTTTGCCTTTTTTTGTTTGTTGGTGTGACTTCGGTTATAGCTGATCAAACAAGTGACTGTTCTGCTTTTGCTGGTGCTTGTGAGAATAAACTCAATCAATGTAAGGATTATAACCATAGTGATTACCCTATTGATTTTCAGGAGGTAGCTAATAAATGTTTGGCTGATAAGAATTATTATGGAGCTTTGTCTACTTGCGGATTGCCAGGTGGATATACACTTGGTGGTAATTTTCAGATAGGGTTTTGTAAACAATATGGTGATTCTCCTGGATTGGAAGAATATGTGATTAAGAATTTGCTTTTGAAGCTTTCGGGAAGTGCATGTGAATTATTGTATGATCGTTACATGGACAAGTGTTATAATGCGTTGAGTTTGCATTCTAATTATGATGTTAAAATGGATAAGACGGCATTTATAAATAATGTGTGTTTGAAAGCAAAGGGTACAACATTTCAGAATCTGAGAACTTCTGCATCATATGGAGATAAATATAATCAAAGTAAATGCAGTGATACGACGGGGACTTTAGCTGCTTCCGGAGTTTTGAAAGCGAAGACTTCTGCTTCGAGTAAAGTACCGAAGACTGAAATGGATAAGTGTGTGAAGGAAATGATTTCATGTTCTGAATTATTTAAAGCATGTAAGAAGTCATCTGGGATTGATGCGGCGAATATTCAGGTGCAATGTGAGACGATGATTTTAGGATTACCGAGTCAGAAGTGGGATGATCAATTAGGGGTTGGGTTGTGTCAGAAAATGATGGGTGCGAATGAGGCAACATATAAAGAGTGTCAGGCGTATGAGAAAGAAGTTGAGAAATTGAAGGGTGGGTGTCAGTGTCCAGGCAAGAAAGATGTGACGCCAGTTGATGAAACCGAGAGTAAGGAAGATCAGCTCACGGCATGTTGTCAGAAGTGCAAAACTAAAACTGTAAAATTGAAGTTGGAGGGAAAGAAGTGTGATTTGGCGGCATGTGCTGATGGTAAGGTTCCCAAAGGTATGACGGTGACATCTAATGATACAGTAATGAAAAAACAGCTTTGTAAGTTGTGTAAGGGTGGTGAGGTGATTGTGAAGGGAGCAAAAGAGGCATGCACAAAATCGTATACTGTGAGTAATATAAAAGCATATCCAGACCCTTTGGCAGCTTCTGGTATTGATAGTCCGCAGACGTTTATTGCGAATTTAATTAAAACATTTTTAGGAATTATCGGATCGATCGCTTTGGCGCTTGTTGTGTATGGTGGTTTTATTTGGATGACTTCTGCAGGTCAGACTGAACGCGTGGAAACAGGACGAAAAACTGTGATGTGGGCAGCTATTGGACTTGCTGCTGTATTTAGTTCATATGTTATTGTTGCATTTATCTTTAAGGCGTTGGGTTAAGTTTGTTGCTGCAATCTCGATTGTGTGTGCAGTGTTTTTTGGTTTTGTTGGAACGGCGGATGCGGCTTTTCAGGGTGCTTGTTTTTATTTTGAGGGCGCTCCTCAAAGTGACACGTGTGTGACATTATTTTCAACAACCAAGGATGATGTTGAGGGTGCATATAAAGGCACTCACCCACCTTGTCCTAATAATAATGAGTTTAAGATTGGAACTTTTATTTCTTCAAATTTGAGAGGTGCTTATTCGTTTTCTAAGTCTGCAAGTAAAGTGACATGTAAAAAAATTACTGGATTGCAATCTTTAAAGTTGGCGAAGGGAACAAAAAAAATAGCTGGAAAGTCTGTTAGTGTGAAAAAGTGGTCGGACTTGGCGTCATCGAAAAATTTTACAGACTATCATCAGTTTGATGGTTCAAAGGGGACCTATAAGGGATCAAAACCTGTAGACACGTCAGATGCCCCAAAACAATACCCTAATGGATGTTGTTTATATTTTGATATAACTGTTAAAGATAATAAATGTTTAAATGTTAATGATATCGTAACTCAAAAGAGCACAAAAGTTTCGTGTTCTGGAGATGCTTATAAGAATGCTGAAATTATTAACACGTCTATTGCGGGTGGTTTTGAACTGAATAATAAGTCTCATACCTGTCCAAACCCAATTGAAACTTCGAGTACAACAGTGCTCAATGTTTCAGATCAGAAATTATCGTCATCCAACCCAAAGTTATTTGGAAAAACTGTAGATGTAAATAAATGGTGTGAGACGGTTATTGAGGATGTAAATGGGCTTATTCCTGGGCGTAAGAAGATTATGTTAGAGGCTGCGGCTCAGTCGAAAAATGCAGGTAAGCCCGGTTCGGTTGTTCCAGTAAATACTAGCAAGTTTACTGGGTGTTGTTTTTACACAAAAGGTGATGGCGTTGCTGTGAACAGTAGCAAGTGTTTGGATGTTTCAAAGTTGGTCGCATCAAAGAATTACTCAACGTCGGTTACCGCTTCTTCTTGTACTACTGTTAGTAAAACTTTGGTTCACCAGGGCTCTGTGGTTCCCAAGGCATTTGAGGGCGGATGGGCGATTCCTAAAGCAAATTGGAAAGCTCCGAGTGCGCTTGCAGAAAAAGCTCCAAATTGTTTGAAGATAAAGGATTATAATGTGAAGCAGATTAAATTTAGTGCCACTCCGCAAAATGTGTATGGTTCTTCTGCATTGAGTGCAAAGCCGGCGTATGCGTGTGCTGCTGGTATTGCAATGGTTACGAATAATATTTCTCCGCTTGGTAAGCTTCATAGTGATTTGGAGGAGGTGGTGAAGGAGCTCGAGGGGGTCGCAAAGGAAATTTCTGATTATTTGGATAAAAAGAAAAGTAATTTTTGTTGTATTCCGAAGAATAAAACAACAGCCACTTCGTGTTATGATCCGAATGTGTTTAAGCAGCCAGAGGATGTGATTGAAAATGCAAAGTGGACAATTGCAGCTTTGAAAAAAGGAACTAGTAAGACAACGGATCAAATACTAGATGAATTTTGGAATAAGAATAAGGTTGAATTTGCTCAGGTCTTTTTTACGTGTACACCGCAGGTTTCAAGTAGTTCGCCAACTAAGGAGGTTGCTAATTGGAGTGGTTTGTTGCAGAGTTTTGAGAAGCAGCATAATAACAATCATTATTTAGTTAATGCGGGCTGTAAGGACAGTGCTATTCCTCCGATAAAAGCTCCAAATGGAAAGGATTATCCGCCTTGTAGTGTTGGTGATTCATTTTGCCTCGATGCATTTGTGAAGGCATATCCTGGAGGTTTTGAGGCTTCTATGCAGGAGTGGTGTAAAGAGAAAAAGAAATATTGTGGGTGTAAGGCGGGTAATTCAGAGTGTATAGATTTTATTTATTTGGGTGAAAAGGAGTCGTCTGAAGGATTGCCAAAATGTAAGGAGGATATTAAGAATAAGGAGGGTGCATGGAGTTGTTTTGAGGCAAATCCGAAAAAGTTGAGTCAAAATAATACAAAGGCGGAAAGCTGTTTGGAGTACGTTGTTAAGCCAAAGAAGGAGCCATTAAAGAAGTTTGAGTGTGGGGATGGAAAAAAAATTCCTATTGTTACGCCTGCTACTCAAGAAGAGATTTTGTTGAAGCAGGTGTGTAATGCTTGTAAGACTAAGACGGTGAAGTTGAAGGATGGAGAGAAGGATTGTACTAAAGTTATTGAGTTGCCAGATATTGAGGTATTCCCTAATCCGCTTG
>NZCD01000066.1 GCA_002688135.1 Parcubacteria group bacterium | reverse complement strand
TCCAACAATAAATACATTCATATGTATTGATCATACTCTGTATTCTACGAAAACAAAATACCGCCAGCTTGAACTGACGGTATTTTTCAGGAGTTCTTGGAATCGAAAAAAATTAAAGAGAAAGAGCTAGAAGAATTTCGAGACAACATAAACGGATTGCTTGGAGAATTCGCAATTTTAGAACAAAAAATGTTAGGGGAGTTGAATGCAAATCCAGAAGAAACAATTAAAAAGGCGGTAACTTCACCAACATTTACAAAAAAATCCATCACAGAAAGTGGGCAAGTATTCACTGGAGAGGAACCTACGCTTGAACATATTTCGCCAACAGATAATACGATTGCTGGAGATCCATTGGCAGTCACTGGAGAGATTGATGGGACGGGGAAAACAATGGCATTTGATGGTACAGAGAAAACACTTCAATCAATTGATCCAATCGCAGACACAGCGGAATTCGATGGTACAGAAACAACAATCCCATCAATGCAGCCAGTAGAAAAAGATACAATAGATACATCAGCACCAACAATTGCACGCAAGCCAATCACACCAGAAGATCTTGATAAGGCTGCTTAAGTTTTTTTGAGAATGATAATCTCTCGAAGTACACGTTGGTCGTCGCGGCCGTAGAGGAGATTTCCAGCGGGCGAGAGTTGGTCATCAAGTGAAAGTGTTTTTATTGGCGGATCAATCACTTCATAACCTAATTTAGAAATTTTATCATGAATTGGGATTGCTACTAATCCCTTTTTTGTTTTGTACAATGGAATAACCATAACCACTCTCGATCCATTTTCAAGAAACTTCGTCCAATTTTTTAAAGCATCAGAATACAAATCCGCGATTCCCTGTGCATGTTCTTCTCGTTGTTCATGTGTGAGTTTTTTTGGATTTCCGAGAAATGGTTCTGTAACAATCGCATGAACATCTTTTTTTATGCGACGTGCTACATCTCGTGCATCGCTTTGGAGAATATTTATATGGATTCCCGCCTTCGCGGGAATGACAGCTGTAGCCGGGATGACAGTTTTTAGCCAATCAATATTCTTTTTTGTTGCTTCTATTGCTTCGGGGTCTGCATCAGATGCAATTCCACTAAAACCTAATAATGCAGCTTCCATTGAAATAGTTCCAGTTCCACAAAAAGGGTCCAAAATAGTACCAGAAGAAATCCCACTTAAATTCACCATTGTACGCGCTAATTTTGGCGGCAACATCCCGCGTTTTGCATCACGCGCAGGTTTCTCAAAATCACGCTTACTCCATGCATCAATATCATGCACAGAAGTTAATCGCCCCAACAAAACTCTATTGCCCTCTGGAATAATATGAAATTCACCGCCAGATTTCAAAATATCACTATGAATAATCGCAGCAGCATCCAGCTGTTTCTTCTTCGGCAAAAGAAAACGCGCAGAACGATCGTGATCGCGCAAAACAGTCTTAATTGCAGGAGAAAGGTGTTGCGGAGCCAAAGCATCATCATCAACCCACGAACTAATCCCAAACGTGATTTTCCCATCTGTCTGCAAGAGATATTCAAGAATCGCTGCTTTCACATCATCTACATATTCCAAAGGCTCAATAACTTTCAATGCACCACCCAAACGATCTGTAGTCATGAAATCACAACCATCATCCCCCTCAAAACAAACTAAAGAATCGTGAATCCACGACATTGAGAGTTGTTTATTGTATGTATTGGCGAGCGTGAGAATCTCTGAAACTGCTAGAGCTGGTTCTCTGCCGACTTGAACAATATATTTCATAGTTGTGCAACATAAACATGCCTATGTACAATCAACTTCTCTGGGTTCCCGCCTTCGCGGGAATGACAACTTATAGCAAGTACTATATATTTCATAGTAAACAAATCTCAACATCTGCAACCCCTAAAAACTCTTCTGGGTTCCCGCCTACGCGGGAATGACAACTTATAGCAAGTACTATGTACTTCATACTCTACAAACCTTTGGTTTCATGAACATTAAAGCAATAATACCAACTCCAATAAATACATCTGCAATATTAAAATATGATGCAGGCAAAAGGTGAATATAATCAATCACAAATCCATGCACTAACCGATCATACATATTTGATGCTGCCCCAAGAAAAATAATAAACCACAACATCGCATCAACATAATAAAACCCCTTAAGCCGACGGTGCGCCTTCACAAGAACAAATACCATAATAATCAGCGCAAGAACGGAAAGCATCGGCCCCCACGAAACAGGCAAGCTAAATGCAATTCGATCATTCTCAAACAAGCGTATATGCAATCTACTCTCGATGAGCACACGCACATTGTCACGCAACACAAACATCTTTAGCGCACGATCAACAATCAACAAAAAAAACGACACTAATAGAATATATGTCGCCCTCTTTTTAACAGTCATGTTTCAAAGATTAAATCTCTTGCTTCAAAGCCTTCTTACACGCAACACACGAATTAGACGTAGGACGAGCCTCTAAGCGCTTTTCCTCAATTGGCTGCTCACAATACTTACAAATACCGTAATCACCCGTACCAAGACGTTTCAGTGTCTTTTGAACATCCGCTAATTCCTTAGTTAATGTACCTTTCATTGCGATGTTGTGACTAAAATCCTCAACTTCCGCAGCATTATCTTCTTCAGAATCTCCATATTGTGGAAATCGAGTCGCATACTCGCTTCCCCCTTCTGCTTGCGGATCTGCGATTTGTCCGAGCTCAGATCGCAAACGTGCCTCCTCTTCTAGGAGTTGTTCATTCATTTTTTTTATGAAAGTTTTGGTGTGGGTTGCCATATATTCAATATCAAAATTATGTTGCCATTATCCTCTGAAAAAGGGTGTGTGTCAAGCTATGTTGGGGATAATAATTTATATTTTTGTTAGGAATATTCGAACAAAAAGCAACGAAAAAAAGAAAGGCATAAAGCCCTTAAAAAAAATTATGTAAAAAAAGAGGGGTCTGCGACAGCCTTACAGTGTTGCTTAAAGCCTGCAGTACCCCCTTCGGATAATCGACGAGTACCTGCAGACGCGTATAGTACGACATGAGACATCTCATGCTATACGCATCTGCAAAATAACTCTCCAGGATTTTCCGAGTGACTTACCTCATCATCCTACCCAAGCCACGGGAGATCCATCTAAAAGAGGTTCCCAAGCTTATGAGTATGCCTTACAGTGTCCTGTTAGGTATATACGTAAGCATAAAGCAGAGCAGAGTGATGGAGAAAGAGGTTAAACCCAATTCTCCCAACGAGTGAACGAGGAAGATTGATTGTAGGTCTGTCGCACAATAGGCTTTTGATGAAAATTTTCAGGTTGAGTGATTAATTCTTCAAACAAATTTTGAGGAGTAGTGTTGCTACGCCAATAAATTTTTTGTTGAATTGAGCCTCAAGATGGAAATTTTGGCAAAAGATCCATTGTGCGACAGGCCTTATGAATGAACTAATTGGTTGTAGTGGTTCCCAATTAAGGGATGTATGTACAATCGGTAGTGGTGGTGAGACTGTACATGATGGGTAACGCGGATGCGTAAGTGGTATACAAACGATCATCTCAGTTACAATAGTAGTATAACATGAAAAACCGGTTTTGTCAACGTAGCTTTTTTACTTAAATTAGTTACAGAGCGACTGGACATTAATTTTGAACCACGCACAGCTCACAGGGTTATACACACTAACTGTGGATATGTGTATAACTTCCACATGTTATCCACAAAGGTGTGTATGGATGTGGATAACTAGCAAGAAAACCATGACAGCATGTAAATTTAGCGAATCAAATTGTGAATAAAACAAAAACCGCCCATTAAGAGCGGCTTTTGGGACGGTTACTACGCGCGCTGTACGTTCACAGCGTTTGCGCCCTTAGGTCCTTCAGCAACTTCGAAAGTTACTGCGTCACCTTCGGTCAATTCATCAAACATGACACCTACCAATTCCTTGGCGTGGAAAAAGAGATCTTTTTCCATATCATCTGATTTGATGAATCCGTAACCCTTGTCCATTTTTCTTGCAATGGTACCGGTCATAGATTCGGTTCGCGAGATGCGGATAATCCGAGGATTATGCAACACCTCTTATATATAAACACTTAGACCTGACATACCGACGTGTGGGAAACCCACCTATGCTGCGAGTCTTTTGTGTCGGGAGATAATACCATAGCTAGTATTATAGGTCAATAGGCATTGATTTTTCCTTATAAACATTGACAAAAGTTAAAATACCTGTTATAGTACTATGTTCTTTCAAATTGTATTTCAACAAATTAAGGGAGTATGTCATGGCTTGGATCCGAGAGAAAAAAATGACGTGCACACATTGCGGGCATGTTAATAGAGGCAGAGATATGCAATGTGTCTCATGCGGAAATCCAGTTGATTCGAGTGAGAAATATGAATCGGTTGGCGGAGATAAGTCGTACGCAAGTCGTGTGACTGACCCAGAGATGCTGAAGCAGGCTCATGCCGGACCAAACTGGGAATGCGAATATTGTAAATCACACGAGCGAAATCTGAATGGCTCATGTAGAAACTGCGCGGGCAAGAAAGATAGACTTTTGTATCATCCAGAAGCTCGCAATCCGCAGCAGTATCATCCAGCAATCAATTCACAATCGCTAATCCCGAGTCAGTATGGCTGGGGTAAGATGCATGAAGACGACGACATCGATGAAAACGTGCTCGACAGTATCCGGAATGCGGAAAACTTGCGAATGTACATCATCATTGGCGTGATCGTTGCTGTTGCGCTGCTGGCATTTTGGATCTTCATGCCGTTTGAGGTAAACACGACGGTCAAAGGGATTGCATGGGAACACGCCGTCAATCTCGAGGAGCGTCATCTCAAGCACGGCGAGGATTGGGATGGAAACATGCCCAGCGATGCTCACAACACATCATGTTCAACGCGGCAGCGAGGGACAGAGAATTGTAATAGGTACGACTGCAATCCACATCAAGTCGACTGCAATCCGCACAGTTGTAATTGCTCAATAAAGTGCGATGATTTGGGAAATGGATATGAATCGTGCGACAACGAATGCGATACATGCTACGACTCATGCACTGAATATGATGATTGTTATGAGCAATGCCCAGTCTACGACGAATGGTGTTCGTTCGATTATCATGAGTGGGATGTAATTGGAACAAACGTTGCGAGTGGTAAAACGCACGAGGAGACATGGCCTGATTTCAAAACAGTCGGAGAACAGCGCAATGCTCGTTACGCAAAATACCAAGTCGATTTCTATTCAGAAGAAAAAGACAAAACGTGGGACTACGAACCAGATGACCTGGAAGAGTTCAGGAAATACAACACAGGTGCGCCTTGGCTCATAAAGGTAAACCGCGCAGGCCAAGTTTGGCCACAAAACGAGTTATAAGAAAGCCCCCGAGAAGTCGGGGGTATTTTAATTCGGCAATATTGACATAAGTATAATAATCATATAAAGTCACCCTAGATTGATCGTTCAAAGGAGACTGACGTGCCCATAACGAAAAAACAGAAACTTCCGCCAGTAGATGCAACCCTATTCATGTTGAGTCATTTTGCAGGTGAAGCAACACTGGCGATGTTTGCCAAAGAAAACGAAAAAAAGAATACCGCACTACATACCTTCAGGATATTGGCCGTACTCATGACACAAATGCAAATCGAGCGAGAATCGAGACCGTTTATTGCAGAGCAAGTAGAAGGTTGGATCAGGCAGGTTGTGCAGGTAGATCATGATGGCATTCTCGGAGATCTCTCAAATGCTACTTCAATCATTTTAAGCGATTAACCTATACCCAGCATATGCTGGGCTTTTTTTATGTTATTATTGACAAACAAGCATTTTTATGCTATATTATTCAGTTCATTAACATGTTCAATTGATGTAAAAGGAGGGCGAGATGATAGACATATCATCGCGGCAAACAGGACCGGCTGCAGAGCTTTCCAACTTTCCGATGCGCATCTTTACCTTTGATGGTTTGGTGTGTCAGTCGATGGAGGGTTTGCTGCAGGCATTCAAGTTTCCGCACAAGCTGGATCAGAAAAGAGTGTGCGTGCTTGTTGGAAAGATCGCAAAAAAAGTTGGACGTCAGAAAAACCTTGAATGGCAATCCACGCAAACATTGTGGTGGAATGGTGTAGCATACGAGCGAGAAGGGGAGGAATACCAACAGCTTCTTGATCGAGCTTTCAACGCACTAGCCAACAACATTCACTGGCGCACAGCATTACTTGCAACTGGCGACGAAGCTCTAATACACTCAATCGGCTGTGCTGATCCGAAAAAAACAGTACTTACAGAAGAAGAATTTTGCTCGCGTTTGATGAACATTCGAGCTCGACTAAGATGTTAAGGAGAGATGATGAGAAAAGTAATGTTACTGGTGGTTGTGTTTTGTGCGAGTATTCTCTCTGGATGTTATTCTGATGGGGAGATTGCGCGGGCTGAACACGTACAGAAACTGATTCCGCAGGCACAGCACGAGGCCTGTAGAAAGATGGGCTACTCACGCGCCCAATGGCAGAAGGATAATTCCACAGATGGAAGGGATGTAGGCAGGGTTTGCTTTCACTGCATGACAGAAGATGGGGTTGCGCACAGAATGACTCCACCGAAATGCAGCCACCCCCCAATGTGGTCTGTACCCACCTCAAGAGCATTAGAGCTTGAGGAAGTGTGCCTTGCTTTCGAGCAAGAAAGACAGGAAAAATAACCAATACAACGAGTTTACGGCCACTCGAAAAAAGGCCGTTTTTTATTTGTGGTATATTCCAATTGCTTCACTGACATGATTGAATCCATCCTCGCGAAGCAATTTCACTAATCCAATATTTATTTCGCCGATCAACTGTGGTCCTTCGTAAATCATTCCGGTAATCAATTGAACGAGTGATGCTCCGCGTTTTATTTTCTCATACGCATCGGCAGCAGAAAAAATACCACCGACTCCAATAATGACTAATTGATCGCCATACATACGATAGGTTTGTGAAATAAGCTCATTTGCAAGTTGTTGTGTTGGCGCGCCACTCAATCCTCCTTTGATATCAGAATCAATACGATCACGCGGATTAATTCGTGATCTATCTTTACACAAATT
>NZCD01000065.1 GCA_002688135.1 Parcubacteria group bacterium | reverse complement strand
TATGAATGAGCCAAGGCTTTTTGCCTGTACAGCCTTTCCACGAATTTTGTTATCAATTCCATTACAATAAAGGAAGCGAATCAATTCCAGTTCATTTTTTCTTATTTGATCAAATACCTGTTTTAATTTGGGATTGTTTTTTTCTAGTTGCATAAACTGTCCTCCTTTCAGTTACGCTGTTGTTGCATAACAAAATACGAAAGCCCAATCAGCTCATCACTGCTCTATGGATTTCGAAACCCCTGATCAGCAAGCCGCCGTCCACACAAATAAACTGCCCTGCAATAATATTGGAAGCCGAAGGCGTTAAAAATACGATTGTACCCTTTAGGTCACTTTCCTGCCCCAGTCGAGCTAAAAAAGTCACTTTGTCGATTGCCTCTCCAATATCATCAAGGAGTTCCTTTGCGATGGGGGTCGGAAAAAATACAGGGGCAATAGCATTTATATTGATGCTATATTTGGCCAAATTTAAGAGTCAACGTTTTGGTGAAATTTTCGACTCCCCCCTTTGCTGTATGGTATGCAATATCATCTATTATGTCAGAGCCCTCTTTCCCGAAAACAGAAGGATTATTAATGATTTTCCTTGATTTCTGTTTAATCATTCGAGGGCTCTCGGTTATTACACAAATCAAGAGGCTTGCCGAATCAGTTTTGATTACCCTGTTCAAATCATCCAAGGATGTATTTTCATGAGCGGCCCGCGCTCCGACACCCCTTGCATTATTAACCAAAATATCTATCTTCCCGAACTCATTTATGCTTGAATTAACTCATTGATCCATATCATCCAAAACTGTAACATCACATCTCAATGCCAGCGTCTTTGTTCCGAGTTCATAGAGTCTTCCTGTGGCTTACTCACACTTCTCCAAATTCCTAGCGCAGATGACTACACTGACACTAGCCCCAGCCAATCCTTCAGCTATGTCAAAGCTAATGCCATAAGAGTTTCCAGTCACAATCGCCACTTTTTTAGTTAGATTAAAAGCAGCTGAGGATCCTGCTTTTCCCATGTACAACGCTTGCTTTCATCTAATTTGTCAAAAAGAAACTTCTAGTCGCCTCTTTTCAGGACATTCCCAGCAAAGCCACCTTGGTACTTTCCCTCTTCGACAACAATATGACCGTTAATCAGGACATACTCGATCCCTTCCGACAGCTGTCTAGGATTTTCATAAGTGGCCTTATCCCTGACGGTCAGGGGATTAAAAAGCACAATGTCCGCTTTCATTCCTTTTCCAATTCTACCACGGTCTTTCAGTCCAACCCGACTTGCTGGGAGCGAAGTCATTTTACGGATGGCCTCCTCCAAAGTTAGTAGACCTTGCTCCCTAGCATATCTTCCTAATATCCGCGGATACGTACCATAGGCAGCCGGATGAGCCACACCTTTTTCGACATCAATCGCGTCTGTAGAAATGGATCCCCAAGGATCCTTTATGAGCATTTGGAGCCATTCATCATTTTTTCTATCGCCTGAACACCCAAAGATGAGCTGTGAGATGAGTCCCTCTTCCTCGATCATCAGATCGCTCAGTGCATCGAAAGGGGTCTTCCCAGTAAGTCGAGCGATTTCTATCATACTCTTGCTTAAAAATCCACTGTTTTTTTCAAGATAAAGATTTGAGATGTAAATATTCTCCCACCCGGTTGCCATCACTAGATTATGTGGCCATCCTCCTTTTACCCATGGAGGCCAAGAAGGAACTTTTGTTTCCACCTCAAGTTTAATCTTTTCTCTAATTTCGGAATCTTTTAGCCTACGAACAAATTCCTGAAATCCGCCCTCAAAAGTCCAAGGAGGATAATTTGCCAGCATATTTGTTGCGGCGGCGGTATATGGAAAAACATCAAAGGCGATATCTACTTCTCTCTTTCTTGCATCGGATTCCATTTGGAGAGTTTTCTCAATTTTCCAAAAATGCGTCTTCCCGAAAGCTTCGTGATGGGAGTGTTGGATCACAATTTCTGCTTTTTCGCCGATTTCAATGATTTCAGCTACAGCATTAATCAAAAGTCCACTTGAACCTCGTATATGGCTTGCAAAGAGGCCGCCAAATGGACTGATAACTCGACAGAGTTCAATTAATTCGTCTGTTGAAGTATACATCCCAGGCGGGTAAACTAGTCCGCTGGAAAGCCCGAAGGCGCCAGCCTCCATACCCTCTCTTACTAACTGTCTCATTCTCTCTATTTCTTCTTCAGAGGCCTCGCCCATTTTGAGGCCCATTGCTGTTATTCTAATAGGTCCCTGGGCGATCAAAGGGATGGCATTAAGAGCGACCCCATTTTTTTCTAAACATGAAATGTAGTCCCTAAACGAATACCATAACCATCCTAATCCTTCAGGCGTCATCCAAGCATCGATTTTTTCTAGTAAAGGTCTACTATTAGCATCAACCGGAGCGACGCCAATACCACAATTGCCCGAAACCTCTGTTGTAATGCCTTGGGTTATTCTTCCTTCAAGCAATTTAAATTGAAGCTCCCCCGCGGTCAGAATCATATCCGCGTGCGAGTGGAGATCAATAAACCCAGGGGAAATGGCCAGGCCTGTAGCATCTATTACCTTTTTTCCCTTTTTGTCTGGTATTCTATCAATTGCTGAAATTTTATCATCATTGATGCCTATATCAATGATTTTCCCCCTCTGACCACTTCCATCATAAACAAGACCATTGCGCAGCACTAGGTCGAAAATCACGTGATTCCCCCCTCTTTTCTTGCTTAAAAGGATAAGAATTCGCTTTTTAAGAACTATAAAAAAAAACTGAAATCATGTTCTTGGCTAGAATGAGAAACAATATGTTTGTGCCCTCATTGATGCGCACAACAAGTTCCAATCCGCTGCAGACAATGAAGATTACAATATCTGTGAATACCATATTGTAAGGACGATATTCAGTTCCAAATCGACTGGAAAAGATTTTTTGTATCAATTGTGCTCAGTTTCGCTGGAAAGCCTTATCGATCAGTATAGCCAAGTGTTCGCCAATTCTGCCGGAGAACGAAACATTACTAATGGCCAGCTAACCGGTACACTTTCAACACCTTGTTATGTGGCACATAGATATTTCACTTAAATTTCTTCATTTTTCTCAAGCTCATCTGGAGTCGCTTCATACTCGATTTTGCCTTTACTTAAAATAAAAACATAATCTGAAACTTCCAATGCCATGGTGATTTTTTTTCAGCCAATAAAATGGAACGGCCTTCATTTTCTAGCTGTGTAATGATCGATCCAATTTTACGTACGACCGAAGAAGATAGACCTTCCGATGGTTCGTCCATTAACAGGAGATCGGGGTTTGTCATCAAGCCCCTGCCGATGGCCAGCGTTTGCTGTTCCCCGCCGCTAAGAAGGGTGCCCTTGAGATTTGATCGCTCCTTTAAAATGGGAAATTGTGAATAAACCTTATCCAAAATCCATTCGCTTTGGCTCCCTTTGCTTCGTGCTGCCATGGGGAGATTTTCTTTAACGCTCAACGAAGGAAAATTATTTCGACCCTGGGGAATCAATCCAATGCCCATTTTAGCGATCAAGTATGGTTTTTGACAGGTAATTTTCTTATCTACAAAATCGTAAAACACCGCTCTGTGCTGGCGTAAAACCGATAATCGATCGAATCGTTGTTGTTTTTTCCGTGCCATTTCGCCCCAGGAGGACAACAACGGTTTCTTGATTTATCAACAATGAAACGCCATGGAGAACATAGCTTTCTCCATAATAGGTATGAATATCATTCAATGATAACAAGATCGATATGTTTCCCTAACTCCCGTGCAAAGTTCTCCAAGCCCCGAATCGGTCATTCTCCCACTGGTGAGCCATCAATAACAAACCGGCGATATCAGAACCCAAATATGTAACCCGAATCAAAGGCAGCTGAAATTGAACTCGACCGCGGGGCCCTGCATTTGTATACGCTTGAGGACCCCGCGGCTAAAAATTTGTAGTAATGGGCTGCATATGACATCCAAGTGCGGACTAATCAAACTGTTTCCTAACGTAGGTAAATTCACAGTACTGTCCACTTCGGCACAATTGAGATGGAAACCCAAAAGTCCACTCCGTTTCGAGGTTTGTAATTTCCAGCATGGTGTCGAAAATTGCCGTATTACACTGGACTTGTATCTTGTCGTTATAAGCAAGATTCTCCTCCGGAGAGAACATGTTCCAGAGGATTTGAGTGGTATATGGACAGTCCGTAACACGGAAGGTCACCCTCTCATCGGTTTTTTCATGGAGGTATATCGGGTTGCCAAAGGTCTGAAAATAGATTTCCATGATTTTGATAAAATCATCCATTGTCACCGTATCGTCTTCCGTCAGCCCAATCTCTTTTAGCAATCCAGGCCATTCCAGATAGGTGCGTTTCTTCCATATTTTGGCATAGAGGTTGACCGCTTTCTCTGACCCATATTCCTCTTCCAAAACATGAAACATGGCAAAATCATGCAATGTAAAGATATTCAAAATCGCCTCGGTGCCATACTCAAACGTATAGCGGGGCATAGTTTTTTGCATTTCCTTATAATTTTTAATAACATCTTCACACCTAATCGGTGCTGCTGGTACGCCTACTTCTACCATTTTTATTCTCCTTTCTTGATTTATTGTATAACCTTTCTAAAAACTCTCTGCTACACTTATCACCCCCTTCCATAATCTAGTATATTTTGTGAAATTCAGTATAGGATACAATAGGCAGCCATTCACCGCGGGAAAACAATGCTTGGGTCATTGGCTACCCGCCATGCACTTACACCGATAACCTGGGCCACGGCTCTAACGGCATTCCAATCGATGTTATCCACATGTTCGTTGTCGCTGTGGTAGTTGGGATCATCGGCCTTCCAAATGCACATGGCGGGGACACCATGCTCGTTTAGATGGCCTTCCTCGGGAGTGCCCCAACTCCCCCAAAGATGTCCCAGGTAAACGCCAATCTCCTTTCCTACTTTCTCGACAAAGTCATTTAGCTCTTTGTTATGTTTCACCCGATGATCAGGTTGATCGGGATAGACGCCGCCATCTACAATGCGGGCTGGTCCTCCAACCCCCACCATGTCGATGTTGAAACCCGCCACCGATTCGAGCAACGTCCCTTCCTTTTCTCGGTTGGCAATGTACTGAACCATTCCGTCGGAGATACCTTCCTCTGAGCCGGTTGAAATAAATTCGATTGTACGTTTTGGTGAAGGGAGCTTTGACATAATCTTCGCAAGCATCATGATGATAACAGCACCTGAACCATTGTCGTTGGCTCCGTTACAGGCGCCATCGTCTCTGTGTGCGTTGATGAGCACTCTCTGTTTCGGCTTTTCATTACCGGTTATAAAAGCCCGAATGTTAACACCATCTCGAGGTTCTGTTGTACAATCCACCTCTATTTTCGCCCGTACGCCCCCTCTACCGACTGCATGCAATAGCCCCATGGCGTCCGTGCTTGCGAGAGTTACAACAGGCACGCTCTCATTCTGGGAAGGATATTCATGTTCCCAACCGCGGCTGTGGTCCCATCTTCCGTATGAATGGGAAGGTGTGAAAGCAACGGGACTTCCGTTGCAGACCACAAAGGCAAGGGCCCTGTGTCGTCTGGCCCGGTTGCTAAAACTCCCCAGCCAGAAAAGAGGGTCTGAAGAACTTGCCTGGGCCATGGCAATTTTGCCTTTTACATCGTTAGAAAAAAACTCCTCTTCGGTGCCTTTACCTACAAAAACCAGTTCACCTTCTACACCGCCTTCAGGAGTTGGCCAGGAGTAATACGCAGGCCGCGAGACCAACGAAAGGTTTAGTGGCGGGCCTACTATAAAGGATGTTCCCCTGTAATCCCATGATAGCGTGTTGAAATGGTCGTGTTCAACTTTTAGTCCTTGATTAGTGAAATAGGTTGACACCCATTCAATGGAATCAAGATCCCCTTTAGTGCCTGACATTCGGCTGCCGATTTCCAGGGATAGGTAGTGATCCAGCTCATACATTTCCCAAGGATCCACCCCGTCTAAAATATTTTTCTCTTCCATGCTTGCCATTACATACCTCCATTATGCGTCCTGATTAGCAAAACCTCCAACCAAACACATGAAATATATATCTAAATTTGGCGTGGTGTCAATATTGACATGTCATGCAAAAACTCTAGGCTCTCTTTTCAAATCTTACCCGGCAGACATCATCGCCACAGCAAAGAAATTTATCCATTGTAAAAGAGTAGTGATTGAACACTCCCAGGGCCTTTAAAATTGCTTCATAGTAATTGGTGGAAACTGCTGCTTCGCATTTAAGTGTCATAGATCGCGCGGTGCTTTCGCCTAGTATTTCCCGCATATTGTCCCAATAAGGACAAGCTAGTAGTTCTGCTTCATGCACCTTGGCATCGTGCTTTTTTACACGGTATGGACAAGCAATTGATTCCCAGTAGATTTTTGAGAGTTCACCTATTTTGTCCATATCCACATCATCCGGTCCCGAAATCCCCACCGCCTTTTTTACTTCATCCAGCCCAGCCAGTGCAAATTTTTCCCACAGGCCCATGTATAGCGGATACCCATCTTTCGTACCCAGATGATTTTCCAGTCTTAAATAAATATTAAAATCAACAAGGGCAAAAAGCCTGACCCAATTAAGAAGAGATTCATCGACATCTTCTCCCGAACCCTTGATGGCAGGATGGTTTGAATCTGTTAGTATCTGGGAAAGTGTAGTGCCGATTTCGTTAATGTCAATTGGATCTTTGAGATTAATTTTTTCCTTTATGGCAATCGGGGCTTTTTCAGCCACATTTTGCCATACATCCTTCAGAATCCTTTCTTTCATTTCTTGTTCGGCCCCAGCTAGTCCTTCGAGTAAGTTGGAGTAATGAAAAGCGAGTCCATGTGACCAGGTAAAAACATCCTCCTCGGCCCTGTGTCCAATCTCGGCCAAACTTCCGAAAAGACTGAGAGATCCCTGCGATCTTATACCGTTTTTCGCCATAATTTCCTCCTTTAATAAAAACTAGATGTGTGCGTATTGACGTTCAAAAAATTAATAGGTTGTGAACTAAAAATTTTGTTTTGATCATGGCTACATCAAAAAAACCCATGGAGAAGGACGAGCGGGGCAAAAAGGCTCATTTATGGATGGGCACTAAATCAAACTATAGCTCAAGCTGTCCCTGTTGAACCAATAACGTCGCCACATCATAGTATTCGGTGATTCTACTGATTTTTCCATCTTTCAGTTTAAAGAAGTAGGCAATCCGCAGATCCACATCTTTGCCCGTTGGTTCGGCACCCCGAAAAGGACCGGAGTTGGTTGCACGCCATCTCACCTGACAAATTACAGCACTGCCGTCTACAGAGCATTCTTCCACTTTAACTGTGCAATTTGGATACCCCTGGAAAAGGTCCGAATAAGCTTGCTTGAAAGCATCTACACCGCTGAACGGTTCAGGTTCTGCCACTTCGTCGGCAACAATATCTTCGGTACAAAATTCCCCCATTTTTTCAACATCGTACTGGTTCATGGCCTCAAAAAAATTATTTATAATCTCGTTTAGTTCTCCTCTTGTCATTACCAATCCTCCCTGTCATGTCTACCACTGCCTACAGCACAAAAAGTCAATACCATATTTAATCAAAACAACACTGTATAGAAGATATCTATCCATTCAGTCTCGGGTCGATAACGCGTTCATAGGTCTAAACAGGATCTAAATAGTGCCAGTATTAATAGCGTCGTAATACTTGGCCTGCCTTAAGATCTTTGTGTAATTGGTTTTCTTCCAGCACCAATTGTCCGTTTATAAATACATATTCAATTCCGCTTGGACTCTTGTCAGGCATTTTATATGTTGCATTATCGTATATTTCATTTTCATTGAAAATGGTTATATCAGCCCACATTCCATGTTTAATTAATCCCCTATCGTGAATTTTATATCGCTGAGCGGTTAGCGAAGTCATCTTTCTTATTGCCAGCTCCAGTGAAATAATCCTTCGTTCCCGGACATATTGCCCCAAGACCCTCGGAAAAGAACCGAAAGCCGCAGGATGTGGGACTCCAGCGCCCGTTAGTATTGCATCAGTGTTAATTGCGCTATTGGGATGTGACAGAAGTTTTATTAATCCTTCATCATTGTTGATGTCGCCACTGACACCGAAGAAAAAGGCCATGGCAGCTCCTTTTTCGTCAATCAATAGATCCGCTGCTGCATCAAATGGCTCTTTTCCCTGAAGCGCACCAATTTCCTCAAAACTTTTACCGATATACTGAAGATTTTTCTCCCCTGGTACCCAAATAAGCCATATATTCTTCCATCCAGTTGCTCGCACCAAGTTATGTGGCCACCTCCCAGGAATCCAGGTTGGCCATTCGGAGCTTAGATTGTCGACGTCGTATTTGATTTTTTTCCTTTGATCCGGATCTTTAAATCTTTCGACGAATTTGTCCATTCCACCTTCAAAAACATAGGGAGGAAAACACGCGGTTAGTGTTGTATTGGCTGCTACATAAGGAATAACGTCGAATGTGACATCCAACCCCTCTTCCCGTGCACTATCGTGGAGTCGAATCTGCTCATCAATATGCTTCCAATATTTTTTTCCAAAAGCTTCCATGTGGGAATGTTCCACAGGTATGCGATTCTTCCTTGCTATTTCTATAATCTCCTTGGTGGCCTCAATTCCAGTTTCACTAGATCCTCTGACATGGCAGGTAAATATGCCTTGATACGGAACTAGGGGCTTGGTAATTTCGATCAGTTCTTCGGTAGAGGCAAACATACCCGGCGCATAGATTAATCCAGCAGAAAGACCGAATGCTCCGCCTTCCATCGATTGCGTTACCAGTTCTTGCATTTTTTCAATCTGACGACGGCCGGGACTACTTCCATCAAATCCCATGACGGCAATCCGAGTGACTCCATGGGAAGCCAACGGAATGACGTTATATCCAACACCTGAGTTTTCCAGATTATCCAAATACTCTGTCATTGTGGTCCAATTCCACCCAATATCTTCAGCCAAAAGAAATCCTGTATAATTTTTTAGCAACTCGAGATTAGTCGGATTAACAGGGGTGGTCGATAATCCGCAGTTTCCCACAACCAATGTGGTTATTCCTTGTCTCAGATAGCTTTCTAGCACGTCCATATGATTATCCAGGGGTAAAACAAAGTCGGCATGACTATG
>NZCD01000064.1 GCA_002688135.1 Parcubacteria group bacterium | reverse complement strand
ATCGAGTGTCGATTTAATGCTTTCTTAAGATGCGTCTTCCAAGCCACATGCCCCACACAACCAAACCAATGCTCAAATATTGCGCAGGTGTAAGTGAGTATATCCTAATGTCGCTTTGTGGCAAGTCTGTTGCGCGGAGAAAATCGAGGAAGAATCTGACGAAACCATATCCCACCATTAATATAACCATTAGAATTCCAGCATAAGATTGCCGCGTCGCTCCTGCGTCGCTTCTCGCAATGACGCGCTTATTTACCGCGAGGAGAATAACAAAAATTACTCCAGTTAATATTCCATCGTACAATCCCAGATCATGTCGCGCGCCTTCACCATCTGCATTCTGAACTGCAAGCGCAAAATCAGTGAATGTTCCAGGGTGATCATGAATAAAAAAACATCCTATTCGTCCAATCGTCCAACCTCCAGATAATCCCAAAGCAACGCAATCCGCATAACTCAATAAATTCGAAGCATACTTTTTCAACAAAATAAACCCTGAAACCGTGCCTCCAATAAATCCTCCATACGAAGAAAATCCACCGTGCCATACCTTCACAATATCTACCAAGTGTTGAGAATAATATGCCCATTCATAAAAAACCACATGCCCCAACCGCGCACCAATAAACGACCACACAATAATCCAAAACGCAACATCAGAAAATTTCTTCCAATCCAATCCCCTTTTTTTCGCCTCACGCGTCGCCAACCACACAGCCAACACAACCCCGAGCGCTACAAACAAACCCCATACTTGTATGCGTACAGGGCCAATCATAAAATGAGTAAATTGAAAATACGGAATCATAATTAGAAAATTTTTCGCTCAGACGTCGTGCGAATAATCTCCATCGCCTCTTCATTCGATTCCACCAATGTAAACAAATCCAAATCTTCCGGAGAAATAGTTTTCTCATCATCTGCCAATTCAGCCTTGATCCAATCAAGTAATGGCTGCCAAAATTCATGTCCTACCAAAATAATCGGAATGGCTTCCATCTTTTTTGTTTGAATTAAAGTGATCATTTCAAACAACTCATCCATAGTTCCAAAACCACCAGGAAATGCAACATATGCCTGCGCAGCGGCAGACAACATCACCTTACGAGAAAAGAAATAATGAAAACCCATAGATTTATCTTTATCAACATATGGATTCACACGCTGCTCTCTTGGCAACTCAATATTTAAACCAACAGAAGGAGCCCCAGCTTCTTGTGCTCCACGATTCGCAGCTTCCATAATTCCAGGACCTCCACCTGTAATAATTGTATATCCCTCCTCACCTAATTGTTTCGCGAGCGCACAAGCCATAACGTAATACTTATGATCTTCTTTAAACCGCGCCGATCCAAAAATCGTAATCTCGCGTTTAAATGGATATAAAAATTCAAACCCATTCTCAAATTCTTCTTGGATTAAATCTAAACGCTTTCTCGTCTGCAATCGAAATTCCATTGCAGGAGGTAACGGACACTTATTCAAATATTCTTCTTCGGACATAGCTAGTTCTTAATGAATGATGAAATATGTAACAATCGATCTTCATGAAAATGTGGAGTCATAAACTGAATACCAACAGGCAAACCATCAATCTCACCACACGGAACACTAATCGCCGGAATGCCTGCCAAGTTCGCTGAAACAGTATACACATCAGACAAATACATCGTAATCGGATCTGCAATTCGCTCCCCCAACTTAAACGCAATTACCGGAGATGTTGGAGAAACAATCACATCAACCTCATCAAACGCCTGCATGAAATCCTGTCTGATCGCCTGGGCAACCGCTACCGATTTTTTATAATACGCATCAAAATATCCTTCCGATAACGCAAATGTTCCTAACAAAATTCTACGCTTAACTTCAGCACCAAAACCTGCTGTTCGAGTTTGCACATACACTTCATCCAAATTTTCTCCTTTGGACAACCCATATCGCACACCGTCATAACGCGCAGTATTTGACGATACTTCAGAAGGCATCAAAACATAATATGTCGCCAACGCATGCGCTGTGTGTTCTAAACTTATCTCCTTAATTGTTGCACCACGAATTTCTAATCCCGCAATTGTTTCTTTGACTTTCTTTGCAACCTCCGGATCAATCCCTTCTGTTTCAAAATATTCCTTCGGCACACCAATCGTAAGTTCAGATAAAAATTTAGAATCCTCTCCATGCGCCACCGCCTCAACTAATGTTGGAGGATGATTCACACTCGTCGCATCCATATCATCTTTCCCTTCAATAACACTTAACACACGTGCACAATCATCAACATTTTTTCCGACAGGCCCAATCTGATCCAAACTCGATGACATAGACATCAAGCCGTATCGTGAAACTCTTCCATATGTTGGCTTCAATCCAACCACACCACAAAAAGATGCCGGCTGACGAATCGATCCCCCTGTATCAGAGCCAAGCGCAGCCAAACACATTCCAGCTGCAACCGCAGCAGTAGAACCACCAGAAGATCCACCAGGAACACGCGTTGGTTCATGTGGATTATGTGTCGGACCAAATCCAGAATTTTCTGTTGATCCACCACATGCAAATTCATCACAATTTGTTCGCCCAATTAAAACCGCATCTTCTGCTAATAGCTTCTCAACAACAGTTGCAGAATAAGCCGCCTTGTAAGGTTCCAAAATTTTAGAAGCACCTGATGCCAAATGATCCACTACTAAAATATTATCTTTAATCGCAATCGGGATTCCAGCCAACAATCCAACAGGTTTTCCACCAGCACGTCGCTCATCAACAGATTTGGCTTGCTCACGAGCATCTTCCTCCCACACCTCTAAAAATGCTTGAACATCAGGTTCTTTTTCTTTTATATTTTCTAAACACGCTTCCAAAATTTCAGAAGCAGTCCATTCACCTGCCTCCATTTTTTCCAAAGCACCTTCAATGTTAATTTCTGTAATATCCATATTATTCCGAAAAAACTTCAGGTACTTCTAAATAACCTCCTTCACTTCTTGGCATATTTGCAAACAACCGATCTCGCACTTCTGGTGATGTTTCAACTGCAACATCCTCACGCAAATCAGAGGAACTTAATCCGTTTTGATGGTCATGCTCGATCTCTGCACCTACCTCTTGCAGCTTATCAACGTATGCCAAGATGGAATCTATTTGTTCTGGGATGGCTTTTTCCTCCTCTTTGGTTAGAGAAAGTTTTGAGAGCGCTTTAATGTTTTCTAGATTGATTTCTGACATATAATCTTGCTTAAACTTTCAGCCTATTGGCTTGGTGGTGCGTCGCTGGCGCTCCAATGGAAAGGGATTTTTTAGTTTCGCGACGGCGACGCCGTCCCTCAGCACTTATAATAACGGCTAACTATGTTCCGCTATCGCTCCACATAGGTTAGCCTATCCGCCTATTAACTTCGTTGTTAGCTTATGAGTTTAATAAACTCTCCTTCATTTAAAATAATGACTCCAAGTTTTTGTGCTTTATCAAACTTTGATCCGGGATTATCGCCTGCAACAACATAATCAGTTTTCTTTGAAACACTAGTTGTTGCTTTACCGCCAAGTGCGCGAATTCGCTTTTTTGCTTCGTCCCGAGACATCTCAACCAACTCCCCCGTAAATACAAACGTTTTTCCCTCAAATCGATCACCTCCTGCGTGTGCATCTGGCATCAATAATACCACACCTACATCATCAAATCTGTTTATAAGTTTCTGATGATCCTCATCATCAAACCATTTTTTGATACTAGCCGCAACAACAGGCCCAATATCTCTCCATTGTGATAAATCCTCTTCAGATTTTCCATCAAAATATTTCAACAAAAAACTTGGTTTATGAGATTGCGCAGCATCACTTGTGGCAACTCGTTCTGCTAAATCTCGAGCCGTTTCTTCTCCCACATGCTCTATTCCCAAAGCTACAAAAAACTGATTCAACGAAACTCGTTTTCGATCATTTGCTTCAGTAACAATATTTTCTGCTGATATTTCACCAAATCCAAACAAAGGCGCAATCTTCTCTCTCTCCAACTCAAACACACTCGCAAAATCATGAATAAACCCCTCCTCAACAAATCGATCCAAAATCTTCACACTCAATCCATCTATATTAAATCCTTTTTTAGAAACAAAATGTTTGAGTGCACGAGATTGTTTTGCAAGACATTTTTTATTTGGACAAAAAACCGCAACACTATTTCCTTTTTTTGATGCAGCTGCCTTACGCTTTACATGTTCACCACAAACCGGACATTCTTTTGGCAAATCATATTCCTGCGCACCTTTTTTTCGCATTCGATCCAAAACCCGCACAATCTCTGGAATAACATCTCCAGCGCGACGAACAATAACCGTATCGCCCTCTCGCACATCCAAACGCCGAATCTGATCGATATTATGTAAAGTGACATTAGAAACAACAACTCCAGCAACATTCACTGGCGTCACACGCGCAACTGGCGTAAGCGCTCCAGTTCTTCCAACTTGTACACCAATCGACTCTACGACAGTAGTCACCTCTTGTGCAGGCCATTTCATAGCCAAAGATGCTCGAGGCGCCTTCCCAATTGAACCAAACTTTTTATACAAAACATTATCATTCACATGCACAACCATCCCATCAGCCAAATAATCTAACTTCTCACGCGCCTCCCCTTCAAAAGCATGAAAATATTTCAAAACTTTTTCAACAGAATCAAATCTTTTCGCCAATGGATTCACAGGAACACCAAGCGCTTGCGCTATCTCATGTGATTCCTCATGTGTCTTCTGACCAAAATCCGTTTTCACATCATACGCATAAAAACTCAACTTTCGCGCCGCGGTTAATTTCGGATCTAACTGTCGAATCGATCCCGCAGCAGCATTACGAGGATTTGATAGTACCTGTCCTCCAGATTTTTTTGCAGATTTATTCAATTTCTCAAATACAGATTTCTTCATATAAATCTCACCACGAATCTCAATATTTCGTTTCCAATCAACTTTTTTCGTTTCTCGCAACCGCAATGGAATTGCATCGATTGTTTTAATCTGTGCCGTTACATCTTCTCCAACCCTTCCGTCTCCTCTTGTAATCGCGCGATCCAAAACTCCTTCCTTATACAACAATGAAATCGCCAAACCATCCATTTTAATCTCCGCAAAATATTCAATCTGTGGTAATCGAAAATCCTCACTCTTTGCATAATTTTCCAGCCGCTTCACCCAATCATTCATATCTTCATCTGAAAACGCATCATTCAAAGAAAGCATCCGCTCCTTATGCTCAACCTTCTCAAACTTCTTTAATGCCTCACCTCCCACGCGCTGTGTAGGCGAATCATCTGTCGCCAAATCAGAAAATTCATTTTCTAAATCAAATAATTCCTTTTTCAAGGAATCGTGCGCACCATCTGAAATCTCGATTTTATCTAATACATGATAGAGATAGCGATGATGATTTATTTCTTTTTTTAATACGTCAATGCGTTTTTTTGCTTCAGCTCGATTCATAACAATAGGGCAAGAATACGTTCCCCCCAGTACCAAACTACTACGGTAGATGGAATTAAGAAAATTCCGAATGGAATCGCATCTGCCATTTTTTTACGTTTTGCAAGCAATAAAACTATAGCGATTAATGCACCAGCAACATACGCAATTCCAAGTGCCAAAAGCACTCCAGTCAAACCCAACATTACACCCATTATCGCTCCAAGTCTAATGTCTCCTGAACCAACCCAGCGCCCTTTTGAAAGGATATATTGCAATGCAAAAAAACCAGAACCTATCACCGCTCCACCCAACATTTGTGGTACATCATAACCCGCAAACCACATATACAAAAACGTAAACAACAATGTTGGTAATGTAATCAGATCTGGCAACACACCATGTTTCGCATCAAACAAAAACAATACAAACAAACTAGATAACAAAAACAATCGAATAAACACATCCTGCGGACCAATTTCCGGCGTAATAAAAAACACACTCACAAACGCTAATCCCAAAATCACTTCAACAAAAAAATGCCAATTCGAGATTGACGATTTACAATTGCGACATTTCCCTCGCAATAATACGAAACTCAACACCGGCACAAGCTCAATAGCTTTCAATTGAATCTTACATGCATTACATCGTGAGCGCCCACCAATCGTTTCCCCTGCCATGCAGCGCTGCACAAACACCAACACAAAACTCCCCAGCACAGCACCAAGAAAAAATAATAGGAAGATGTGCATACACCTTGATTATTGAATACCTGAAGGTCGCATTACATGTTGCCCACGAACTAATCCGGCACTATCCCCTTCCAATGAAAATCCAATATTATAAGCTGCTGGCGGACCAACATCATACGAATACACAAATGAAGAACCACCCGGAGCAGGATTAGGCATTATATTTGCAAGCCATACATTACCAGAACATCCACCCGCTGGATGAAACCCTGTATCATCTAAACAACGCGCCTGATCAGAACCCAATACAACCTGATCACCTTCGGGATAATCACCATGTTCATTAAAGTACAGCTCCATGCCAAAAAACACTTCTTTCATGTGAGCCAATCGCAAAACATCGCGCGAAGTCTTTCGTGTAGATCCTACCGCCAAAACACTTCCAACAGCCAATATCCCAATCACACCCAAAACCACAATCAACTCAACCAATGTAAAACCCCTCTTATAATACATTTCGTCTCTACTCATACTATTCAATTAAGTCCGTTACGCGCTTAACAATGCGCTCCGGATGACAATGCAATTTTAAACAATAATGTGTTACTCCCAATTTTCGAGCTCGCTTTACATCTGCCTCATCTGAAACATGACTCAAAACAACAATTGGCATCTTCTTCAATGTTTGATACTTCTTCATTTTTCCAATTAAATCAAATCCATCCTCCCCTGCAATAGCCATATCCAACAACACAGCTATCGGTTTTCTTTCTTTAATAATTTTAAATGCTTTCTCTCCTTTTGGTACATGCTTTATAGATATCCCTTCTTCATCAAACAACTCCTTATATATCTCGATCATGTGGGTATCTGTTGATACCATGACAACAAGAGGTTTGGGCATATTACTGTCCCTCCCGTAAAGCTAATCCGACACTCACTGCAAATCGTGTTCCGATTTCATACAATGCTGGACGTAAATTCTCCGGATACCAAGTTCGCGCCCACGGATCTCCAACAAAAACTTTCATATTAAATGTATGCGACAAAAATGCATCCAAATGTGGTAATAATGAAGAACCACCGGTCAACACAATCCGCTCTGGATGCGTACCACCTTGCTGCGTTGTATACAAATTCATTGTATAACGAATTTCATTAATCAACGGCTGAATAGTTTGTTGAAAAATTTTCGGAAATCCTGTTTCATCGGCTTCAATCGCACCTGTAGACATAATATCAGATTTCATCTGCTCTGCCTTCTCCAATCCAACTTTCAAAACATTGTCGAGTGCTTGCGTAAAATTCACACCACCCAACTGCATAGATCGATGCATAACTGGCAATGTATTTTCAACTACAAAAAAGTTAGATCGAACCGCACCAACATCAACCAACAACACACTCGTCGGATCATTTCCAATCAACGAACGCGTCAAAGCAAATGCCTCCGTCTCTAAACTCTTCAAAGTAAAACCCGCACGCTTAAACACATCTGCGATTCTCGTAACTGTCGAGCGTGGCGCTGCAGTAATTAACGCCTGAATATCACTAGCTATTTCCTTTTTCTGATGTTCAAAACTTTTACCCTTCGCATCCTTTTTCTTTTTATCTTCAATTACTTTCCAATCAACTACAGCCTCGGCAACAGGAAATGGTAAAAATTTCTGCGCCTCTCGTTCAATTAAAGCAGTTTGCTCTTTCTTTGCAACATTCGGAATACGCACCACAGCAGAAAACACATCAGATAATGGAACTGATGCAATAACATTTTTTGTCTTCACCTTAGAACCTTGCGCAACCTTCTTTATAAGAGCTGCTTGTAAATTCCGCTGTTCCAAATCATCATCCGGCATTTTCAATTCACCAGAACTAAATCCGTAGGTCACCAAATGCATCTGGTGTTTCTCTTTTTTGAGCTCCACCATCTTCACACTTGACGCACCCAAATCAACACCTAAAATTGACTCCTCTTTCTTAGAAAATAATCCCATATGGGGTCTAGAAAATAGCTACTTTTTATTGCCATAAGTATATCACACTCAAATAAATAAAAAAATCCCCCACATGGAGGGATATCACTATTGCGGCTTGACCGTACCCACTAAGCCGATATGAGAAACCGGCAAACGAGATAATCCAGACAAAACAGTACGCAAAGAACGTGCAAGTTTGTGATGATCATGACGCACCAACT
>NZCD01000063.1 GCA_002688135.1 Parcubacteria group bacterium | reverse complement strand
CAATCACGCGCTGTGCTAAAACAGGAGCTCTCTTCTTCCAACCAATCGTGATCATTGCTGCAATTTGAAACAGCACGACCATGACTAGGACATATTTCGGATGATCTTCAAATGGCCAGGTTACTAGAATAAGTGCGATGATCCCCATCCAAGCGATACCAGAAGCGATTTTCTCGAGAATATGATGGATGGTTGCTGGATCAATCATCTGACCTACACCATCTCTACCAAATACCTCGAGAATCCCTCCTGTCATTTTCGCGCCAACTGCTGTTGCTCGCTCAATAGTATGAAGTAACAGCTTTAGAAGCACCCATGTGATCATCAGGACTGATACCTGAATGTACAAGGCGCTCCACAACACCACCTCTCCTGCATCTGACCAACCCAGACCGTAGCAAATTGCTGCTACGAATGGAGCGAGATAGAAGAGCATGACTGAAGAGATAACTAACTTTCCAAACCAGCCGAAGCGACTTGAAAAGCCTGCGATCATACCAAGGATGACATCTAGTACGCCATCCTGCTGTACAACGTTTGGTTGCTGATTGTTATTGGGCATTATCAACTCCTGTAATTTTCATGATCCATTTACCAAATGCAGGAATGAGCTTAAACGGATTACCAAACGGCCAGAACACGGACAGGATTCCGAATACTGATCCCGAACCCTTCTCCTTCCGATGTCGCGCGTAACACTCACCTGCTGTTTCGTATCTGCCCCCTCCTGGAAGCCTCCTGTTAGCACCGATGCCAGACTGTTTCCAGAAGTGCTGCAGAGAACTGGCTAGTGACCGCCCTGTACTTGCTTCATAGAGAGTACTGCGCATCAAATGCTGAAACTCCGCCAAATTACGTGCGTCAGCAAGAAGCTCTGCCTCTGCCAATCTATTCACACCGTAGTTAAGCCGCTGAATTTCTGCAGGACCTGTGTGAGGCTCTTTTTCACGCCACTGTTTTTGATAATCCAGAATTCGGTGTCGCTTTTCCAAAGAAAGTTGGTTTAAAATTTCACCAAACGATAGCACTTCCTTTTTTTTGGGTGGCATAGTATCTTCCTCCAGCTCATTTCTTTTTTCAATCAGTTTTCCTAGGTGTTGTGCACATACCCTGCAATTCTCATTCGGCTTTGCATCCATTGCAAGCGCATCTTTGAGTGGCACAAGCAAGCCCTTCTTGCCTGCATGCTCGATGTGCATCTCCAATCCACGACCGACATAGCGAACCTTGCGGAGTCTTCCGCCTCTACGCATTGGAACAGCATGCCGAAATGTATACACATCCTCCCCATCACCTTCTTCTTCGGATCTCACATCCCGAGAGAAACAGTGAGCATGATGGATGGCATACGCTTCATTACCATCTCTATTTGCAGTCCAGATAACACGGACCGTTGTATTTCCTAGCTCGTCGAGTGCTTTTTTCGCTTTCTCGATTTCTTTCTCAGATGGAATGCGCCCTTCACGATATGCGTCACGCAGCGCTGGTCCAATTTCGTCGATCATCTCATTGATGACCCATGTTGCCATCGGGCTTCTTGCGATATTGATGTGCGCAAGCCCTGTAGCTGCTGTCAGCCCAGCGATTCCTTTTTCAAGCGGAAACTTGTAACCCTTATCTTTTCCGCCAAAGTAAAGATGTCCTTTTCCGTTTTCATCTTTATCAACAGAGACGATCTTGCGGAACCATGGCTCGCTGGATACTGCACGCACCCAATCGCGAAATCCTGATTCCACGAACGGCTTTAGCATCTTTCCTACTGGCCCTGATGGTCCTGATGGATGCATGAGACCTCCTCAATTTCGTTGTTTTTGTTAATGAACTTGTCAAAAACTATAATTGCAGATTAGCGTATTTTTGCCTGTTTGTCAAGAGTTTTTGAGCGTTTAGCATTTAGCGTTTAGCATTTAGCAAAAAAACGGCTCACGCCGTTTTTTCGATTTCTCGATTTCTCGATTTCTTGATTTTTCGTTTTCTCGATTTCTAGTTTTCTGGTTCTGCCTCCTCCACCACTTCTGGTTCTTCTTCTACAACTTCTTCAGCAACCGGTTCTTCTGCGACCTCTTCTTCAGCAGCTTCTGGTTCTTCTTCTACAACTTCTTCAGCAACCGGTTCTTCTGCAACTTCAGGCTCTTCTTCTACAACCCCAGGCTCTTCTTCAACTACTTCCTCAACAACTGGTTCTTCTGCGACCTCTTCTTCTGCAGCTTCTTCTACAACTTCTTCAACAACTGGTTCTTCTGCGACCTCTTCTGCAGCCTCCTCAACAATCTCTTCCTCTTGCATTTCTTCCTCTGCGAATTCCTCAACTGCCTCCTGAATATCATCTTCAGCTCGAATTGCACTTACATCATCTTCAGTTAAAACTGGTGCTACATTTGGCACCACATCATCTTCTCCATCAACCTGCACGATCCAATAATCGAATATCAAATCTTCTTCTGCCTGATATGTCACTTTCACATCAAATGATTGTCCGGCGACAATGTCGGAAACATGATATGTTCTTCCATTTAAGTTTGATCTAAATGTTATGAAAATTCGTGAATTATCCTTCACCACAATGGATGAAACTGTTGCCCTTGCATCACCTTGAGCAATCACGCCCGAACCAATCGATGAGAACCTTGTATCTTCTGTTTTGATAACTGTGAATTGTTCTGCTTTAACCTCTTTTGTTGTGAGAACCCCCTCTGAATCAACTGTCCATGTTTCGTTCATTCCGGCAATTGATGCGACATTGATGATTCCTTGATTATTCAAATCAAGCGCTTGCTCTGATCCAAGTGTTCCGTCTGCTGTCTCTACTATTGTTAATGTTGAATTTGATGATGCATTTGCCGCAGCACGAACGATTGTTTTAATAGTTCCCATTCCTTCATCATGCGGCTCGATTGCTGATGCAACAACTACTGCATTTGTTCCTGCCGCTCTGGATTGATCGTATTTCATTAAATATCCTGGCTCTGATGCAGTAACCAACATATCCCCAACTGCAATTGGGCCATTTTCATCAGACACATGCGTGTAAACCAATCCAGCCAAAGCAAGTGCACCACGACTTTCCCCATCAGCCCCCATAATGAAGGCTGCAGTGTTTGAGATAATTCCACCTACATTTGATGCGTATGCTTCCTCAACCTTCTTAAATTTACCCGGATGTTCTGGATCTGGCTGTACAGCATCTCCGGACTCAACAATTGTACCTGGTGATAAATCGATATACTCGGCAAGATCGCCAATTCCGAAATCGGTTGAATTTGCATTGAAGGCTCCTTCTGCATATACATTACCACCACCTGAAATATGGAAATGAGGTGTTGAACTGTTTGAAACTGTGAAGATTGTTCTGTCTAGAGGGTCTGTTGATGATGAAATTTCTTCCCATGTATTGAAGTGGAATGCTGTTGAACCTGCTGCGTCTTCTACCATTGATATCCATGTTGTTGTAGCGAGCTGTCCTGCACCGTTTGTGTCGTAATCGAAAGCATACAAATCATTTATTATCGGATCTCCCTCTCCTTCAGACGAGGTTGAGAATTTCATGAAAAATCCGTCATCCATTTCTGCACTTGTTGAAATAAAGAATCCTGAATTTCCCGCGCTATTGGTTGGGTTTACAGCTGTCATACTTGCAGACCCTGCAAATCTCAAGCTGTTTCCATTTTGAGCATTCGATGAATCTAAGGTTATATTACCATTTACAAATACACCCCCACCAACCTGTAGTTTTGCAGCCTCTTCTCCTGTGCTTAAGGTCGATGAGCCAATCCCAACGAATCCACCTGAATTTGTATCCATGTATAATAAACCTGAATGCACATCCAATGCGCCAGCTGTGTTTGATTGCAATGTCATTGATTTAGCCGAACTATATGTTTCCGTGAATGCAGAGTCATAGTTGTAATTGATTGCTGAAACTCCGATTGTGAGTGTTCCTGCGTCATCGCCCAGCTGGACATTACTTCCGAATGTTGTGGATGCGTTTACTTGCACGTTTACCTGATTTGAGTCTCCGATTACAGATGTTGTATTGCTGGTTCCTGCAAGATAGAATGTTTCGCCCACAGAAAGCATGTAATTTGGCGTATCCGATGCAAATCCGGAATTTCCTTGATTGCCATCATTCAACACGACTTGGTAGCCACTTGTTTGGGATAGCCCTCCCAAAGATACAGTTCCCGAAGCAAATAGATCCTGAATTCCGGCTGCTGCGCTTCCGATATCTGCAGAGTTTGCTGTTCCTGGGATGATGTTTGAGTTGAGTGTGAGTGTGTCTCCTACGCCGTCTCCCATAATTACCGTGCCACCGAAATATGCAGTACGCCCATCTCCAAGAGAGAGGTTATAACTAGGTGAACTTGATCCAAATCCGGATAATCCCGTTCCTTCATTCAACAAAATTGAATAACCCCCTGCATTAGCATTCCCAGCAACATAAACTGAACCAGAAACATACAAATCTCTCCATGCAGCTGATGGGGATCCTATGTTGTATGTGTTGTTTGTGCCGGCGGTGAGTTCTCCGTTGAATGTGATTCCTCCATTTACTGTTGTTGTTGCATTTAAGAACAAATTGTCGCTTGATGCATCACCAATAAAGAAATCTCCGAGTACACCGGCGGCATTCATGAAGGTTGATGAACCATGCACTGTTACCGTATCGCCTGATGCATCACCCAGTGTTGTTGCTCCTGCAATAAATAATGATCCGTTTACTCCGAGTGTGCCTGCTGGAGTAGATGTTCCAATTCCAACGCTGTCTGATGTGTCAGTTAGGTAGATTGTTGATCCACCGTCTGTCCACTCACAACCAGTACATGTTCCTAAAATTGTGATGTCCTGTGTGTAAATTGATCCTGATGCGTAAAAATCTTTAAAAGCTTCGGTTTGTGAACCGATATCCCAGCTGTTGTTTGCTGAAGCAAGTGCTCCGGCGTACAGCGTGCTTGTTCCTTTTAGGTTGATTGAATCTACTGTGCCATCATTTCCGAGCGTTGTGTTTCCGGCTACTGTCAGTGTTGTATCTAATGTTACTGATTTTTCTGCTGTTAATCCTGACTGGAATGTTGCTGCACCTGTAACTGTCATTGCCTTTTTTACCTCCAAATCTCCTCCAACTGACCAATTATTTGAAACACCACCTTCATTTGCGTTTACGACTGTGTGACGTTTGTAATTTCCCGTGCTGTCACGAATTGTAAGCGGAGCTGTTTTTTTCTGATATGATTCTAATCCTTTGATTGTGGCTTCAGACAAATCAACAATTCCACGCGCTATCAAACCGTTTGAAAATGATACTGGGTCGTTTGTATCGTCACCATCATCCTCTTCTTCTAATGATGTTCCAAGGGCGCTGTCTAACATTTGTGCGACAAGCGTTTTAATTTCTTCATCATCCATTCCAGATGTAATATTTGTGATGTATGTGTCTGATGAGCCAGACGATCCGCCGGTATAATAAACTGGTGCCCGCGATGTCCCCACCTCTTTGTTTTCCGATGGTGGTAATGGCAGAAATTCGTCCATATCGATATCTACCTCAACTTCTGGCGCTTCGCGAACTGGAGCTGGTGCAATTACTTCAGGCTGTGTTGCATACACTCGAGATTTTTCTTTGTTCCAAGGCATAATAGATGCCACATCTCTTCCTAACTCTCGATACCCCTCTGCGATTGAACCTCCGAACTCTTTAAAACCCTCACCTATCAATCCGAATGTTTGCAGAACTGGGTTTTGTTTTTTCTTTTCATTACGAACTGTTGCTGCATCCACTGAACTTCCCACAACCAACACAGCTATCAACACCACAAAAACCGCATGCGCTGGCATGATTTTCTTTAAAATTCTTCCAAAACTCTTTGCCACACTATAAAAAGTTGGCCTCCTCATGTGCATGGGTTTAATCTCCTCTTTAGAGAAGATTATTATAACATTTTTTTTTACTTTGTTCAGCACTTTTTGTGTGGATATGTTTTTGTCGAGAAAACAAAAAAACGAGAAATCGATTTTCGTTGATTTCTCGTTTTCTCGTTTTCTCGTTTTTTTGATTTTTTGATTTTTTGATTTCTAGTTATTAACTAACGCGAAACTCTCCAGCATGTGCAAGAAATATCCTTGCCCCTTTTCATCTGATGAGTGTGTTAGAGTGATCGTCCATTGCGTTGCTCCGGTGTTATATACCGCGATTGCTTTTGATGACCCTAAACAAACTGCAAAATCATCAACATCATTTACTTTTTTACAATCGTCAATATTTGCTGCTTTTGCTGCATCTTCTACTGATGTTGCTGTTGAGTCTGCTGTTGATTTTACGGTAATTCGATATTGCGCGCCATCTGGATTTGCTCCGAAAAGCAAATCTTTAGAGTTTGCAAATAACGCTCCATCCCCTTTCAATGATGCGCTTGTTGCATCCCAATGCCACCATGGATGAATCTCTGTTGCGAATGTGCTCCCGAAGTTTTTGATTTGTACTTGATTCCATTCTCCATCTTTTGGAAGTAATTCACTATCTGATGGAACTTCCGCTGCAGATGTTTTTGTATCCTTTGTAGTCTCACCTTTTTTCGATGGCTTTTCTGCGACGACCGGTGTGTTTGGATCTTCTGGTTTTTCAGCTGCTCCACATCCTGCTCCCATGAGCGCGATCATTGCAGCTGTTGCGAGTAATTTTTTCATATGTAATTTATTATGTAGTCCTTATTGGCAAGTCGCATTATATGCGTGAATTTGATCTTTGTTAAACCAATGTGCGATTTCATGCTCTGCTTCTTCTGGCGTTTCTGATGCATGAACCAAATTCATGATTGCGCGCTTTCCTTTGTTTGCTGAAACTGCAGATTCCATGGAGTAGTCCCCTCTTATAGTACCAACATCTGCCATAGATGGAATTGTGTGTCCGGCCAGTTTTCGAACCATGTCGATTGCATGCACACCTTGCACAACCATTTTCACAACAGGCGCTGAAATCATGAAGTTGATAAGCCATTCTCGTACCATCTTTCCGATTTCTAAATCATCTGCTGTTCCTAATTCTTCCATCGCGTCATATCCGTACTTTTCGTATGTTGAAAGTGTTTTTTGTCCGACGCGTCGAATCCATGCTTCATCTGTTGGATAATGTTTATCCATTTCATCATGTGATGGTTGGATCATTTCTATGGCGATGATTTTCAAACCTCGCTGTTCCATTCGGCGAATAATTTCTCCGATTAAACCGCGTGTGACGCCATCTGGCTTCACCATACAATAGGTCATTTCTAATTCTGGTTTTTCTAATTTCATATGTTTTTTACATCACCCCAACCTTACAAACACATCATCTCGAACAACACCAACGTGTCATCCCGAGCGTTTTAGTCGAGGGATCTCGTCTTTATTATTATAAATGTTCGCCTAGTATAGATATTTTTCTCAATTTGGTCAACAATATTAAAAAAACGCCGCAAACTGTCATCCCGGCGTAGACCGGGATCCATGCTTCTAGACTGATGGATCCCGTACGACTACGGGATGACGTTATAAATCGTTTACATCCGACAAAAATGACGTGCCACTCCATCCTCCGCCGTCTGTGACATATTGCACTTCTCCATCGTCTGCATCTACAAAAATCGCTTCTTCTGATTGGAATTCTCCTGGTGATTCGAATAGTTCTGGGTCGATATCTGATAGGAACATGGATGGTTCGTACATTGTCATGCCGTCGAAACCTCCGACGATTGGGTAGGTTAGCATGAGGTGTTTTCGCGCGCGTGTGATTGCGACATAAAACAATCTGCGCTCTTCTTCTATTCCGCCTTTTTCTGTAAGCGCGCGGTCGTTTGGCAATCCTCCATTTACTAATCTCATCACGAAAACAGAATCCCATTCCAAACCTTTTGATTGATGAATTGTTGAAAGCACGACTTTATCGGTTTGTTCTTTATTTCCTTTTGAATATTCATCACTCAAACTTGTGTCTGTGAGGAATTTTTCGAGTGAGTTTACTTTTGTTCCGAATGCGCGGAGTTGTTCTATATCTTGTAATCTGTCTGATGCGTTTCCGTATTGTTCTTCTAAATAATCTTTGTAGCCGAATCGTACGACCGCATCGATCATATCCCCTACTTTGCCGGAGCTGTTTATCATTCCTGTGAGCATTTCTGTTAATCGTTCCCACCCAGCTTTTGCGCGAACAGAAAGATGTTCTGCTAAATCGAATGTTACGACTTCGCCGAGCGTGTTTAATTCTTTTAATGCCATGATGATTTTGCCGGATGTTTTGTCGCCAATTCCTGCTTGTAATTTCAAAACGCGCTGCCATGCGATGATGTCGTGAATGTTGAGAGCGATGCGCATGAAGCAGAGCATATCTTTTACGTGTGATCGATCGAAAAATCTTAAACCGCCGCGATAGTCATATGGAATACCTCGTTTCATTAATTCGACTTCTATAGGTTGTGAGTGGAATGTTGCACGAAATAAAACAGCAATCTCTTCTGGTTTTACTCCTGTGCGAATTAAATGCGCGACCGATGCGCCGATATAATCAGCTTCTTCGAATTGATTTGAAAGTGTGACGAGTTGTGGTTTTTGAAATGCGTCGTTCGTTGGTTTTAATTCTTTTTTGTATTGCTTTTTGTTGTGACGGATTACGTCGTTGGCGAGCGATAGAATTTCTGGGACTGATCTGTAATTTAATTCTAATCGAAATACTTTTGCTTTTTTATAATTTTTTTCAAAGTCGAGAATGTTGTTGATGTCTGCGGCACGGAATGAATAGATCGATTGCGCGTCGTCCCCTACTACTAATACGTTGCCATGGATGTGTGAAAGTTGATTTACGATTTGTGATTGGATTTTGTTCGTATCTTGATATTCATCTACTAAAATATATTTGAATCTATCAGAAAGTTCATCGCGGACTTGTTCATTTGTGGAAAGTAATAATAGAAACTGTTCGAGAAGATCATCAAAATCCATGACGTTCGCTTCTTTCTTTTTTTGTGTATATGCGACGAAACATCTTTCTATAATATCGCGAATGCGTTCGTAGCCTGGATATTTGTATTCGATAACATCATCTACCGTCATTTGTGCGTTGCGCATGAATGAAATCAAAAACAACATTTGTTTTGGTTTTGGGTATTGTTTTGATTTGAGATCGATGCCCTCATCGCGCATTGCTAGCGACATCATCCCCTCTGAATCGTCTGCATCTAAAATTGTGAAGTCATTTCCATATCCTATTAAAGAAGCATACCTGCGAAGTTGTCTGACAGCGACTGAATGAAATGTTCCGCCTGTTAATCCATCCAACGGCATTCCCATTAATTCTTTTATGCGTTCCATCATTTCTTTTGATGCGCGATTGGTGAATGTTAAAAGAAGGAGGTTTTCTTGTGGCGTGCCGTTTTGTAATAAATATGCCACGCGGTATGTAATCGTTCTTGTTTTTCCCGATCCCGCGCCAGCCAATACCAAACAAGCCCCATCACCATCTGTGACGACCTTTAATTGCTGCGGATTTAATTCATCTTCGAAGCAAATCATAGTGGTCGCAGTATAGCAAATAAAAAAATCCCCACCAACTCGCTGTCGAGCTGATGGGGTCCAGACTTATTCTGGCTTGAGTGGAGTCTTCAGAGAAAACAAACCTCTCTTTGCTGCTTGCTCCTCCACATAGAAATTCAGAACCTCTTGTTCGAATCTCTCAGTAAACTCTTCCAGCGCGCACCCTTGTGCCAGCGCTATTGCTGTGAACACACCAATGTGAACAGCGATACGCCCGACAAAATACGAGTGCATTTCGAAGTACACTTGATGATGAAACAGCTCCGCATAGCAGTGCTTTGCCACCTTGGCTGGATCAGGCCAACAATCTTCTGTCATGCCATCCCCAGCAAAGAGACTTGTTACTTTTAGCCTCTCCATCATCTCCTCCTAGCTGTTCAGTCCCGCGATCGACGAGACATCGATCCAGAAGTTGCAGCTGTTGCCAGTTCCTTCCTTCACGATCACTGGCAGCGATGAGCCGTCCGGCGCGATCACGTAGAACGTTCCGTAGTTGTCCGAATCACCCCACGAACTGTAGTTCACCGGCCCTGACTTTGCGTTACAAAGCCAGTGCTTGTTGGCGGACTCCAGCGTGTACGTGACGTTGTAGATCAAGTACTTTGCGTCCTTGGGAATCTTGAGATACGCGCCAACGTACTGAAGGTTCAGATCGCCTTTGAGGGAGATCTGGGACTTCGTCCATACCGTTTTGGTCGGCGTGCCGTTGAACGTATCGAACGTCCCCCAGACAACATACAGCGAACCGCAGTTCTGCACGCCCGGCGCTTTCGCGCCATCGCTGCAGTAGGTACCTTCCATGGTGACCTTGTTGAGATTCCATGTGGAAGACATCTCCCAACCGAACTTGAGGACCGGCTGCGAATTTGCCACACATGCGCTATTCACGCACGTTTCCGGATTCTGCGCGCTGGAAGTATCGCAATCGCTGTCGGAAGAACACGTTGCCGCGCACGCTCCGTTATCCGGATACGAACAGTTTCCAGACACACACTTGTTGAGCGTGCAGCTGTCGCTGTCATCGCAATCCGTATCGAGAACGCACTCGGGCGGCTGGCATGTGCCATCCGCGTTGCAACTCGTGTTGCAGTTGCCAGAATCGATGTTTGCCAGATCGCACGTCTTGTTGGACTGACACGAGTAAGTCGTGATCGTCCACGCACCATCCAGACAAGTGTGCTCGGTCAAAGCCGCACAATTTGCATCGCTGTTGCACGAAGTGCAATTCGGCACAGAGTCATTCTGACACTTTCCATCCGAGCTACACCGATCTTCGGTGCAACTGTCGGTGTCGGCGCAATCTGCATCCGCGTTACACATAGTGCAATCCGCGATTGAATCGTGCTGACACACACCACTGTTGCTACAGTGATCGTTCGTACATCCATTGCTGTCTGCGCAGTCAGAGTCCTGTGTGCACTCGGGTGCCGGCTCGGGAATCGGTTCCGGCGTTTCCACCTTGCACTCTTTCCCGTCGTCGGCGCATCCATTTTCACAAATACCCCACGAGGAAGCAGAGTTCACACAGATACCCTCGTTGCCACATTTGTATACGGAAGTGAACCACTCGTCTTCGTTACAGCCCTTCTCGTTTTTCTCCGAGCAAGCCGTATCGTCGGTGCACAGCGTGCAATCCCACTTGTCGTAGTTGTAGCACTCCTCATCCCAGCCGCAGTAGTCCCACGTGCACGGATCGTTGTCCACACAGTCGGCATCCACTTTGCAACCAGTATCGAGCACGCAATTCGGACTCGATGGAATCGAACTTGCCTCACACACCTTGTTGGTGTCCGTGACTTCGTCATATCCGCATACCGAACCCTCGGGCTGCGTGACTTCGTGGCAGAAACTGGAGTCGGCTTTCATCACACACGTTTCGAACGTGCATGCATTGGCGTCGTTACAGTCGGCATTCGATTTGCATTCGAAATTGCCGGAATCCTGATTGAAGTAGCAATCGGCATCGATTGTCACCGAGCAGACCAAGTCCACCGGATGACAAAACACGCCAGGCCACAACACACACTTGTCACCCTCTGCCATCTGGAACTCCGTGGCGCAATCGGCCACAAACGTTTCCAAACCGCATGGCGTCTGCAGATACGAAATCGTAGTCTGCATCTCGCCCTCGGTTACGTACGTCGCATCCGCGCCATCAGGCGGCATCTGCTGACATCCGAAACCCATACCAATCGCCAGAACTACGAGACAAATCATGAAACGATGAAAATTCATCACTCCTCCTACATTGTTGAGGTTTTACTTCTCTTGTTTTGGTTAAAAAATAACGGCGTTCCTATTAAGGAAGCGCCGCGTGATCGCGAATCCCCCTTAATTCGAACACCGCAGAATACCACAAAAAAGTCCTTTTGTCAACCCCTAGACCTCATTTTTAACTATAATTACAGCCTTTTTTCCATTTATTACATCCCCACCATTCCAATCATGCATTACATCCATAATATGCTGCTGTTTATAGCGAAATTGCTCGCCTCGTCGCGTTCCTGGGTCATTCGTAATAAACTCATCTTCTGCATACCCACGAATCACCAACATATGATACAGCGGCCCATCTCCAGTGAA
The DNA here is from genome assembly GCA_002688135.1 of Parcubacteria group bacterium. Classification (GTDB taxonomy): domain Bacteria; phylum Patescibacteriota; class Patescibacteriia; order Magasanikbacterales. The sequence goes on along the minus strand of NZCD01000063.1, from coordinate 602 downwards.
ATATGGATTATTCAATAATTTCCCAGCAGCCGGCACGATCACCGGATATCCAAACGCCACCGCATCTGTAATATCTTTTATAGAAGGATTTTCTATGATGTATGCATCTGCATAACCGAAATATTCATGCACAATACTAAGCGTTTCTTCTACGGTCGTATCTTTGTAATATCCAAACCTCTCCTCCTGCCATGCAACTAATTCCAAAATCTCTTGGTCTGCCTCGCCTTTTGTTCTGCTTTTTATATCATTAATAAACCACGAAGACATTAAAATACTCGCCTCTTCGCACGCCTCCTGATACGGCATCTCCCAATTTCCATGTGGAGCTTGTGATGTGAATGGTATCGCAAGATTGAATTCTGCTGGTTTTGCTTGTAACTGGGTTCCCGCCTCTGCGGGAATGACATCCTTGTCTTCACTTTTTGGTAATTCTGGCGTGCTGGTTGACTTTTCACCTTCAATCTCTTTAACTTCTTCAATCTCTTCAACAACCGACTCAACAAAAACTACTTCATCGCGTGCCATTGCTTCCGGTGCAGTCGCCTGATTTCGATATTGCTCAAATGCAAATAACAAATCATGACGATTCGCTACAACAT
>NZCD01000062.1 GCA_002688135.1 Parcubacteria group bacterium | reverse complement strand
TCGATGTCGATTCGACATCGAGTGTCGATTTTGCTCCGGATTGTCTTACGAATTCGAGATATTCTTGCGGCGTTTGAAATGTAGAGTTTAATATTTTAGTATTTAGTATTTTTTCCCATCTATTTTTGGTGATATAGTCCTGAAAACTTGACCATGGATATGCGTGTTCATTTCCGTTCCAATCAAGTATTTCTGCAGGATTTCGATGAATATAGGCTGTGAGGTATAATAATTGTAATTCATTTGTGATGCTGACGACCTTGTAAGGTCCTTGTAGTAGGTGTCCTGCGGTTTTGTGTCGGGCATTGTAATATTTTGTATAACTGTTTTGTAGTCTCTGCATGTATTTGGAAATGCCGTTTTTTGTTGCTTCTCGTAACAACAAGTGAAAATGGTTTGGCATGAGTGCAAAACCATGCAGATTTACAGTTTTTTCCTCAAGTTGTTCAATATCTAGTTCCACATCAAATTTTCCGTTGTATAAGTAGTTTGTTATATTTTCGGATTTTGGTAGTATCTTGTGTGTAAGTCCATAGTATAATATCGAAAATAGAAATCGAGCATTGTCACGATCATCTTGAAATATTTTTTGCTTGTTATTTCCACGATTGAATACATGATAATAGTTTCCAATTGTAAATGGTTTTCTAGACATAGACTTATAGTTTAGCACAGAATTGATATCGACACTCGATGTCGATTCGACATCGAGTGTCGATATGGGGAAGGTTCGCCTAGTTGGTCTATGGCGCCACCTTGGAAAGGTGGTGGGTTTGCGCCCACGCGGGTTCGAATCCCGCACCTTCCGGAGAGTATATTTGATGATGGAACTTGATGTGGTAAGATTTATTTCTATGAATTGGGCATTAATAACGGGGGCATCTTCAGGAATAGGAAGGGAATTGGCGTTATTGGCTGCAGCGGATGGATATGGTGTTGTTTTGGTTGCAATTCGTGAGGGGAAATTGCAGGAATTAGCGAAGGAGATTGACGATAAGTTTGAAGTTAAAACTCATATTGAAACAATTGATTTGGCGGCGATGAATAGTGCTGATGTGTTGTTTGATTCGCTGGCACATGAGGGGATTGTGGTTGATGTGTTGGTGAATAATGCAGGGTTTGGATTGTCAGGTAATTATATTGAGACAGATGCGAAGCGGGAACGACAAATGATTGATTTAAATATTAGTGCACTTACCCGTTTGACGCGTCTTTTTTTACTCGGTATGCTTTCACGGCAGCATGGATATATTATGCAAGTTGCTAGTGTTGCTGGGTTTTTTCCTGGGGCGTTTATGACGGTATATTATGCAACAAAGGCGTATGTACTTAATTATGCTGAAGGGTTGGCGCGGGAGTTGAAGGGTACTGGCGTGCATGTGTGTGCATTGTGTCCGGGGGTGACTAAAACTGAATTTTTTGATGTTGCACAGGCTGATGGGTTGCGAAAATCTTTCAAAGGTGGGTCAACCGCCCATGAGGTTGCGCAGTTTGGTTGGGATGCTATGAAAAGAAAGAAGGTTGTTGCGGTGCATGGTTTTAGAAATAGATTATTTATTTTCTTGTCACGATTTGTTTCGCGAGCGTTTGCGCGAAGTCGTGTCGCTGATATTAATAAGTAGTATGGAAGAACAGTATGAGCAGGAGGAACAGTTATCAAAAAGTGAACGACGGGAGGCCCGACTAGAAGAACGGCATGCTCGTGAAGAGGCCGAGCGGAATTCACGTGCGAGTAAAAAGCGCATGAAGTGGGTGTGGACGTTCGTGATTTTAGGAGCGATTGTTTATGGGATTGTGAAATTAAATGATGGACCTGCGCCAGTGGATCCGTTAGGAAATTTTATTGTTGGAACAATGCCTTCTGATGATGATTGGTCAAAAGGAAATCCAGATGCACCAAATGTGTTGGTTGAATATTCTGATTTTCAATGTCCGGCGTGTGCGGCATATCATGCACCTGTGAAGAGATTGATTGAGAATATTGGAGATGATGTGCGTTTGGTGTATCGACATTTTCCATTACGACAAGCACATCCTAATGCCCAGTTAGCAGGACAAGCCGCTGAAGCTGCTGGTATGCAAGGGAAATTTTTTGAGATGCATGATATTTTGTTTGCGAGACAGTCTGATTGGTCAAATGGGAATCCAGAAGAAAAGTTTGTCACGTATGCTGGAGAATTAGAGTTGGATGTTGATAAATTTAAGAAAGATATGAAATCTGGAGAAGCGAAAAAAGCTGTGAATGAGGATTATAGTTCTGGATTAAAAGCTAATGTACAATCAACACCATCGTTTTTCTTAAATGGTCAACTAATAAAACCACAACCTGATTATGAAACATTCCGCGCAATCATCCGCGCAGCCACACCAGAACCCGAATCGGCACCAGAAGAAACAGCCACCAGCACTCCGGAAGCTTAAGCCTTGGTTGTTAGCCGCAACTTTTATTTCTTTGGTCGGATTTATTGATGCGACGTATTTGGCGGTGGTTCATTATCAAGGAGACACACCCAAATGTGCGCTGATTCAGGGATGCGATATTGTAACAACGAGTTCGTATTCGGAGTTTTTGGGTATTCCTGTGGCTTTGTTTGGTGCGCTAGGTTACTTGAGTATTTTTTTGTTGTCACTGTATTATCCAGATGATCAGCGTTTGTTTATATTGCGTTTGATTAGCTTTCTGGCGTTTCTGGCGTTTTGTGCATCTGTTTGGTTTGTATACGTACAGGGGTTTATTTTGAAGTCCTGGTGTCAGTATTGTTTGTTATCAGCGACTACGTCCACTTTGTTGTTTTTGATAGGTTTGAGGCTTTACAAACTGTCGAAAGGTTGATATACTCGCGACGCAGATTCGGAGAGATGTCTGAGCGGTTTAAGGAGCTGGTCTTGAAAACCAGTGTGGGGAAACTCGTCCTCAAAAAAATCAAATGAGTGAATAACTGTAGAGCGGAGAGATGTCTGAGCGGTTTAAGGAGCTGGTCTTGAAAACCAGTGTGGGGAAACTCACCGTGGGTTCGAATCCCACTCTCTCCGCTCTGCACGTTATTCGAATCCCTGTCTCTCCGCCAAAGAAATGGTGCCCTGGTGGTACCATTTTTTCGAACATAGGAGGAAACATGAGTTTGTTTTTTGTTTTGTTGAATGTTGTGTGTCGTACGATGTTGCCAAATCTTGATCCGCATATTTATTTTTTACCCATGGTTGGTTTGTGTGAGGAATTGCGTGGGCGTGGTAAATTATCGCGCGAACATGACGGGTTTGGTTCGTTGCAGTATTTTTTACTGCTTGAGGAAAATATCTTTTAAAATAATTTTGTATTTCTCGGCTATAAGCTGGGATTTTTTTTTATTATTCTGTGTGGTATACTTATAGACTAAATAAATTTTTTTGTATGATTTTAAAACTTAGAGATGATCAGGGTTTTACTCTTATTGAATTGTTGATCGTGATCGCTATTATTGCGATTTTAGCAGCAGTGGTATTTGTGGCTTTAGATCCATTGACTCGTTTTAAAGATGCTCGTGATTCACAGCGTTATACCGACACAACACAAATTTTGCAGTCACTTAAATTGTATCAAGTTGATAATGCTGGAAAATTAACTCCAAATGTGTATGCGATGACGACTGGTTCGGTGTATATGATTGGAACTGGTTTAAGTGGATGTGACGACGATAACGGAGCTTGTGATACGGATGTTGATGGAGATGGATTATGTGTGGACATTGGTGAGGTTGTAAATGCTGGATATTTGCCTTCTGTTCCGCAAAGTCCAAATGGAGATGGTACGTGGACAGAGAGTATAACTGGATATACATTGCATAAATCAGCAACAGGAACGTTGACTGTACGATCATGTGAATCTGAAAATGCGAGTGAGATTTCGATAGCGCAGTAGTTAGGCGATTGTGATTCGTGTGTGCGAATCTGAAAACTCTAGTGAGATCATAATAACCAAATTAAGTTTACTATGAGGAGGGAATCCATGCCAACAAAAGAAAAGGTTGATTACAGAAATGCTCAAGTCATTAATGATATTTTGGTATCTGATGATGTGGAGGCACATGAGACATTGCGACGTGCGAATGCGTGGTCTGTTGAGCAGATGGTTTTGTTTGCTCATTATATCCGTATGCGAGATCGTTCGCATCGACAGATGCAGCTAGATGTTGCACGGCGGATGGAAGAAAAACCAATGGCGTCAGATGTTGAAATGAGCATGGGTGCGTATATCGAGCATGTCGAGCCACAGGTACGGGCTGCTGTTGTGAGATTGCGAGAAAAAGGGTATGCAACGTTTTCGTCTGGATATTATGGGCGTGATGTTCAAGAGATCTCTTTTTTACGTGATGATTTAGATGGATGGGAATTTGAAGATGATTTTGTTGAGTGGTTAGCTGGACGTGGTGCGCATGTGAGGCTTTTTCATGGAGATATCTATGTTGATTTGAAGGAACAGTTGAGTGAGGTTGAATTGAAATATATGTGGGATGCGATTGTGCAGAATATGCCGGATTTGTCTCGTACTTCACCTAAAAATGAAACAATGAATGCTAAGCGTTTTCGAGCAGCGCAAATGAATTTGCGGACTCAAGAAGCATACAAAAAGGTTCATCGCCCATGAAATCCATCTCTTCGGTAGGGTCAGGAATTGCGTTGATGTTTGATGGAACTTTTGGTATTTTACGAATTTGTTGATCATTGAAGATGATTATGAGGGAGAAACAGAGCATCCAATCAGATTATACTTAGTATAATGGGCCTTTGGCCCTTTTTATATCCACAGATTTTTTGAAACCCTTGGCGGGTTTTTTGTTTTGTGGTATACTTCGGTTCCTTTATATAAAAAATACTTATGATTGAACGAATCGTTTTGAAGTGGCGACGTTATATGTTGCCTATTGTGGTTGGTGTGAGTGCATTTGTTGGTCAGCTTGCATTTGCTTCTGAAGGCGGTGATGGTGGCGGGGGACATGGGCATTTTGCTGTGTTGTTTTTGTGGATTGCAATATTGTTGTTGTTAGCGAAACTTTCAAGTTTGGTTGAGCGATGGGGGCAGCCGAGTGTTTTGGGGGAATTGGTTATGGGTGTGATTTTAGGAAATTTGGCTTTGTTTGGAGTGACTGATTTTTTTGAGGCAATGAAACATTCTGAAATTATTACTTTTTTTGCTGAATTGGGTGTGGTGATTTTGTTGTTTCAGATTGGATTGGAATCGAATATTGCTGAAATGAAAAAGGTTGGTGCGCGAGCTTTGGGTGTGGCGATAATTGGTGTTGTTGTTCCGTTTGTGTTGGGAGCGTATATTGTTGGTCCGTGGTTGATGCCTGGGTTGGATCAAGTTGCATACTTATTTCTTGGAGCTGCAATGACAGCGACTTCTGTTGGAATTACAGCGCGTGTATTTAAAGATTTAGGTAAATTGCAGATCAAAGAAGCACAAATTATTTTAGGGGCTGCGGTGATTGATGATGTGATGGGATTGATTATTTTGGCTGTTGTTTCAGCTATTGCTACTGTAGGAGCTGTTACTCTTGGTAAGATATCGATGATTACAGGAACAGCGATATTATTTTTAGTCGGTTCGATTGTGATTGGTCAGCTATCTGCAAAGGTATTGGGAAAATGGTTTTCAAAGATTCATACTGGTGTTGCTATGAAATTTACTCTTGCGATTGTGTTTGCGTTAGTATTTTCATGGCTTGCAGGATTGATTGGGTTGGCGCCAATTGTTGGTGCATTTGCAGCAGGTTTGGTTCTGGATCCTGTTCACTTCAAATACTTTAAGGATCCGAAGATTGTGCAGGATGTGAAGGAATATGCTGAAAAAATTGATCCTGAATTGAAAGATAAATTTTCTCGCATGATGCATCGTCATTCGCATCGCCATATTGAAGATTTGATTGAACCGCTTGGACATTTCTTTGTTCCGATTTTCTTTATTGTGACGGGTATGGCTGTGAATTTAGGTACATTAACGAATATTCCTATTTTATTGGTTGCATTGGGCGTTACGATAGCTGCATTTGTAGGTAAATTGGTTTCAGGGCTTGCTGCGGGAAATGTTGATAAATGGCTTGTTGGTTGGGGAATGGCGCCGCGTGGAGAAGTTGGTTTGATTTTTGCTACTATAGGAAAAGGTTTGGGGGTAGTTTCTGATGAAGTGTTTAGTGTGATTATTATCATGGTGATTTTCACGACACTCTTCACACCACCAATCCTCTCGCATATCCTCAAGAAAAAAGAAGCATAAAAAACGCCCAGATGAGCTTCATCATGCAGTATCTCTTTTGCCAATAATTTCATATTGAGGCTCAATTCTTCAATAAGTTTTTTAACTTAGCTATTGCTAGGTTTGCAAAACTTATGTGACGAATTGATCTCTCAATCTGAGAATTATTGATCAAAATTCTACTGTATGATGAAGCTCGGGGCGTTTTAAGATACACGTCGTAGTCTTGTTGCTTTTGTTTTTTGTTCGATGATTGATTTGCATGAACTGCACAATGTTTTTTGAGATGTTTTGTGCGATGTATGCTTGCTACCCAGCGTTTGTATGGTTGGGTATCGTTTTGTGGCGCTCCTTCTGCTCCACATGCAGCGACATGAATTTTTACATCTTTTCCATTTATGTCTTCTCGATGATCGACGATTGCGCTGACGTGAGCATCTGTTATCTGATGTCCCCATTCGTCCTCGTACCAAAAGCAGTTTAGACCCATAGATCCTCCTTAGTGAACTGATCAGAAGCTATCATAATTTTATTTAAAAGTAAAGACTCCGGCGTACCGGAGTCTTTTGGATCAAAGGGGGTTCTTCGAGATCGAATTCAATAAGGGCGTAGCGAGTCATGCAGTATGTGCAAAACACATCTTTTTTGAGTTTGCGTTCGCCCCTACAACTCCGTCGGATTTTGATGCTTGATGTATCGCTACACATTGGATTTGGGCATTTCATCTTATAGGGACGATAATGCTTTGAAATAAACAGAATTTTGTTAGGCATTTTCATCTCCTTGTGAATAATGGTAGAATAGCAGAAAAATAACATTATGTCAATATGAGCATGGAGTCGATTGGTTTTTTATTAGATGTTTTAGGAAAGGTTTTAGTTTCGTGGACGGCGATTGCGGTTCATGTACGGTTTCGAAAAGAGCACAAGATAGATAAGCGAGTATTTACAGCTATGCGTCGTGAGCATGTGGTCGGGTTGCTTGGTATTTTACTGATTATTGTTGGATCGTGGATTGAATACGTCGCGAGATTTTGATATGTATATTATTGTGAAAGGACCGTTTACAGAAAATATGCATGTGTTGATGCAGCATGTAGGGTATGGGGCTCATAGAAGTCCTGAAGAGATTTCGTATACGCGCAGAACTGGAGGGGATCGATATCCGCGTTTTCATGTGTATCCAGAAATGCAAGGGGAGAATATTCGTGTGAATTTGCATTTGGATATGAAGAAGCATTCTTATGAAGGTTTTTCTCGGCATCAAGGAGAGTATGAGGGGAAGACAGTTCAAAGAGAGATGGATCGCATTCAAGTTTTTTTAGAATCTAAAACGCGGGCAGCGCAGCAAGAAAAGAAAGAGGAAAAAAAGAAGGGTGGTTTTTTTGGAGGGTTTGGGAGATGATGACGTGTTTGTGTGACTTATGATGGTATGTTTATGATTTTGGTTTGATGGTTTTGTATTCTCCGGTTTTGAGTTTTCCAAGTTCGAATTGGCCGATTTGAGTGCGTTTGAGATGTTCGACATTGTAACCGAGTTTTTCTATGAGTCGGCGAACGATTCGTTTTTGACCTTCATGGATGACGAGTTTAATTTTTGCAGATGACATTTGTGTGACGCTATCTGGCGTTACTTTTTTTCCGCCAACTTCGATTCCTTTTTTTAGTATGCTCATTGATTGTTCGTCGAAAGGTCGATCCACTACAACTTCGTACGTTTTAAAGATATTGAATTTTGGATGCATGATTGAGTTTGCCCAATCGCCGTCGTTGGTGAGAAGGATGAGCCCTTCGGTATCCATATCTAATCTTCCGACGGTAAATACGCGTGGTTTGTCTGGAACTAAACTCAATACATTTTTTCGTCCTTTTTCATCTGAAGCGGTGCATAAAATGCCACGCGGTTTATTCAGTGCATAATATATAAATTCTTTTCTCGCTCGAATAGAAATCCCACGAACCTGAATATCATCAATTTCAGGATCAGCTTTCTCACCAATTTGCGCGCGTATTCCATTTACCGTAACATGACCTTGATTGATCAGGTCTTCGGCTTTTCGTCGAGATGTGATGCCGGCTTGTGCGATGATTTTTTGTAATCGTTGCATAAACGTAAAGTGTAATTCGTAAGGCGTAAAGCGTATATATGTGGTATGGACAAGATCCGCATTACGCATTACGCTTTACGCATTACGATATGTCATCTGACCCACAAATACAAGAGATCAAAGACAAACTCGATTTAGTTGAGCTTATATCAGAGTACGTGACACTGAATCGGTCTGGAAACTATTTTAAAGCAAGATGCCCTTTTCATCAAGAGAAGACGCCGAGTTTTATGGTTTCGCCAGATCGTGATCGGTGGCATTGTTTTGGATGTAGTGAGGGTGGAGATGGATTTACATTTTTGCAGAAGATTGAAGGATTGGATTTTCCAGAGGCATTATCTGCGTTGGCGCAGCGTACTGGAGTTGTTTTGAAGAAACGATCTCCACAAGATAAAAAACAAGCCGATGCATTACAGCGGGTGTATAATTGTTTATTTGATGCAGCGAGTGTGTATCAAATTATTTTACGGGATGCTGATGGCGCACAGGAGGCGCGCGCTTATGTTGAGTCTCGTGGTGTGAATAAAGACACACAAGCAGCATTTATGGTGGGGTTTGCTCCTGAAAAATGGGATGTGTTGTATCAGACATTATCAAAAAGAGGATACGATGTTTCAGATTTGTTGAAAGCAGGATTGGTTATTAAAAGTGACCGTGGTGGATTTTATGATCGTTTTCGTGATCGTATTATGTTTCCGATTTTTGATCATCATGGGAGAGTTGTTGGGTTTACCGGAAGGATGTTACATAATACGCAAAAGGGCGGGAAGTATGTGAATACGCCACAGACGCCGGTGTTTGATAAAAGTAGGTTGTTGTATGGATTGGATCGTGCGGCGCAATCGATTCGTAAAGCTGGGAAGGCGATTATTGTGGAAGGGCAGATGGATGTGATTGCATCGCATCAAGCGGGGATTGAAAATACCGTTGCATCTTCGGGAACAGCTTTAGGAGAAGCGCAATTAAAATTATTGAAACGTTATGCAACGAAATTGAAGATGGCATTTGATACAGATGAGGCCGGGCAAAAGGCTGCGCGTCGGGGGATTGAGTTGGCGCTGTCATTGGGTTTTGAGGTTTTTGTTATTGAATTGAAAGGTGATGATGGAAAGGATCCTGATGATTGTATTTCTAAAAGTGTGGAAGTTTGGAAACAGCGTGTTGATGAGGCGATTCCGTTTGTGCAATGGGCGATTAATATGGCAGTGACGAATTTTGATATTGCGAGTGCGCGTGGGAAAAAGCAGGCTGCTGATGATGTTATGGGATTGATTGTGAAGATTCCTTCTGTCATAGAGCAGGATCATTGGATGCGTTCACTTTCGAGTCGATTGTCCATAGCTTTAGATGTATTGAGAAGTGAGTATGGAAATAAAGTTGCTGTAAAAGCTTCGAGACAGACACAAAAGACTGAAAAGCGCTCATCAGCCAAAAAGAATCCATTTGTACTACTTTTGGCTTTATTTGTTAGGTTAGATTTGGATAAAGCGCTGTTGGATGAGTTTGATGAGCAATTTTATCCACAGGCACTTCATCCACTTGTTAAATTTGTAAAAACAGGATATACTGACGATACAACAATTGAAATTAGCAATGTTTTGTTGATGCGCGTCGAGTTGGCGTATCCATCATTTTCTACAGAGCAGCTTCATGACGAGTTTTCTGACGTTCGTGAGTATTGCTCGAAACAGTTACTCCAACGACGAATTGCAAGCATTGCACATCATATACGCGACGCGGAAGCGCGTGGCGATAACGATCGGGTCGCTCAATTGCTAGAAGTGTATACATCACTTCGTGAAAAAAGCGGAGCGTAGACCCTTCATAACGAATCAACACATTATTATTCACATGAGCATTAGCTCTATTTTTGTGTTTATGCCCGCAAAAAAAGTATCAACAAAAAAATCATCAGCGAAGAAAGCTGTTGATCTCGCGAAAAAGAAATTGAAAAAGCTTGTTGCGAAAACTACGAAAACAAAAAAGAAAGCTGTTAAAAAGGAAACCAAGAAAGTAATTAAGAAGGCTCCGGTAAAAAAATTATCTCGTAGAGCTGCGGCAGCTGCTACTAAACCAAAAGTTGCAAAAAAACCGAAAGCAAAAAAAGCGCCAAGAAAAAAAGTGAAATATGTGAAAGCAGATCCTCCATCAGAAGAGCGATTGGAGCGATTGTTTAATAAGGCGATGAAGCGTGGATTCATCACAGAAAACGAAGTGATGGTGACATTTCCTGATATTGAGGATTATTTGATGGTGTATGAAATCTTTTTGAATCATTTAGAGAAGGAAGGTTTGCAGTTGGTTGAAATGCGTGAGCAGTTGTTGGGGGGGAAAGAGCGACAGCAGGAATTGTTAGAGGAATTGCATCTCACACAAAAGGCGTATGAGGTTCCGGATTTGTCTGCGGATTCTATTCAGATGTATTTGCGGGAGATTGGGAAGATTCCTTTGTTAACAGGTGAGCAAGAAGTTTCATTAGCTAAACGAAAAGAAAAAGGAGATCGAGAAGCTGAAAAAGGTTTGATTGAGGCAAACTTGCGTTTGGTGGTTTCGATTGCGAAGAAATTTGTTGGAAAACAATTAACCTTGCTGGATTTGATTCAGGAGGGGAATATTGGGTTATTTCGAGCGGTTAAGAAGTTTGAGTATCGAAAGGGATATAAATTTTCGACATATGCGACGTGGTGGATTCGACAGGCTATTACACGAGCATTGGCGGATCAGTCTCGTACGATTCGTATTCCTGTGCATATGGTTGAAACGATTAATAAGTTTCAGCAGATTTCTCGTCAGCTTATTCAAGATTTGGGGCGTGAGCCTACGCCAGAGGAGGTTGCGGCTGAAATGAATCAGGAATTGTATAAGGTGAAACATATCATCAAGATTTCGCAGGAAACCGTTTCTTTGGAGACTTCTGTTGGTGATGATGAGGAAGATTCATCGTTACAAGATTTTATTAAGGATGTGAAATCGGTAACGCCGGATCGTGCGGCAGGATTACAGTTATTGAAAGATTATGTGCATAATGTCATTTCTGAATTAACTCCGCGTGAGCAGAAAATTCTGGAAATGCGTTTTGGTTTGATTGATGGAGTAGGGCATACGCTTGAAGAAGTGGGACGCGAGTTTAATGTTACTCGTGAGCGTATCCGACAAATTGAAGCGAAAGCGCTTGAGAAAATGCAAAAGATGGAAGGTATTGAGAAATTGCGAGATTATTAATCCAAGATGTGGTATAATTATAGACTTAATATTATTTGTGATTAACTCACGTTATGTTTAAAAAGAAACAAGGGGGAGGGGCGGCGAAGCCTGCGCCAGCAGCGCCGGTTCAACCCGCTGCGCCAGCATCAGCAGTTCCTGCTGGAGTCGGTGTTGCAACTCGCGTTGGTATGTCTACTGGTGTGAAGGTTTTGTTGGGTGTACTCGTGGCGGTGTTTATTGGTGGAGGAATTGCAGCTTTCATGTTTTTTCGCATTCCATCTCATCAGCCACAAGATCCTCAAAATTTCTTGTTTCAGTCATTTGAGCAATTGATTTTAGCTGAAGATGTACGATTTACGTTGGCTGTTCCAGGAGAGACATTAGCTGCGCTTGCTGGTGATAGTGCAGATGCAGCAGATGAGGCTGGTGTGAATCCAGCAGATTATACTCTTGGTTTGACATTGGATATGGTGCAGGTTGATGAAAAACGTATGGATGCGGGCATGATGTTGAGTTTATTGCCCAAAATCGGAGAAGATGGATTCGAATTAAATACGAGGCTTGTTGATGAGGATTTGTATTTTCAACTGGAGCGATTTCAATTTCCATCTTTTCCATATGTATTAGATGCAGTGCTTGGAAAATGGGTTGATTTGAATTTTGATGAAGTGCAGGAAGAGATTAATTCTATGCTAGGAACAGGTTCGGATGATCCTGTAAATCCAGAGGATTTTGTATATCCTGATGTGAAGAAAACATTGGAGCGTATTCGTGATATTTATCTTGCGGCACCAGCGTTGGATTTAATATTGGTAAAGGAAGATATCAATACAGGTTTGGTCACTTTACAAGTTGAATCAAATGAGCATACGAAGGCGTTTATTGTTGATGCTTCAGTTGAGGCATACATAACTTATTTGGAGGCGATTGATCGTGCGCTTAAAGAGAAAGAAGCAGTTGGGGAGTCTGCTCAAGTTAAAGCGCTGAAGAATTTTAAATCTAATTTAATTGATCAGCATGGCGCAAAAGGAGAGATGTTGAGAGCGGAGATGGATCGTGAGGTTGATTTAGATGATTCATATGGACCAGGGTCACCGTTGGTTGATGTGCAAACCATGTTGACCTTGAATGTAAATACCGGGCATCTTACACAAATTAAATATGTGATGGTATTTAAAGACGGTATAGTTCGTCCGCCGATTGTAGGTATGTGGGGTGGGTATAATTCTGGAAATGTTATCAAGCGTCCAGCAGATACTATGTCAGTTGAAAAGTTTTTTGAGTTTGTGATGGAGGCGTTTGTGGGTGAGGATTTGGAGGGTGATGCAGGGGAATCTGATTTGGAAGGTGAATCTGAATTATTTTCTGCTGATCAGTTATTGGATTCAGATGGTGATGCGTTAACAGATTTTGATGAAATGAATGTTTATAAGACGGATAAAAATAAGGTTGATACAGATGGTGATGCGTTGGATGATTTTCTTGAAGTGAATATCTATAAAACCGATCCATTGAACGCGGATACTGATGGCGATGGTTTTGCAGATGGAGTCGAGGTTGAAAATGGATATAATCCGTTGAAGTAGGGATATTGTCATCCCGAGCTTAGTCGAGGGATCTCTTAAAAGAAAACCCCGGCTAGCCGGGGTTTTTGAAATGTTTGACTTGGGGGAAATTGTGAGGTATTATTTCGTTCAACTTGTCATTCCCGTGGACAATTTGTCATTCCCGCGAAGGCGGGAATCCAGAGTTATTTAACAATTTATAATCCGAGGTAGCTCAGTGGCAGAGCAGTTGACTGTGAAATAAACGCAGCTTCCGGTGGTGACATCGGTCGAAAAACAAGGTGAATTGCTGGAAGGCTTCATGATTTTATCGCATCGCGGCGACACCACCGTGTCATCCCGACACCACCGTGTCATCCCGAGCGAAGTCGAGGGATCCCTTTTCAAAATCATATGCTAATCAGCAGCCAAGCTCTACTTGTCATTCCCGCGAAGGCGGGAATCCATAAAGTATTGAAGGTTCAGAGACTATCCCGAAAGGGAGTACCCCTCAAATGAGGGGGAAGCGCCTTGCTTCTCAAACATGAGAAGATGATATAGTCCACTCTCTACGGAAACATAGAGGCAAAGTGTAATCAATTGGTCGTGGGTTCGAATCCCACCCTCGGAGCCATAGAGAAGTGACCTGAAAGGGTCATTTTTCTTTTGTTTCATTGGCAATTGTTTGTTGCCCAACAAAAGTTTCTTTCCGAGGTAGAGATGTCAGTGACCACATAGTGACCAAATTGTTCTGTTCAGCTGCTTTTTGCAACATACTAACCGCATCTTTGAGTGACTGATTTGTTGTGTGAGCGTATCGCTCCGTCATGCGGATTGTAGAATGTCCGAGAAGTTCTTTGATGACGCTGAGTGGTACTCCCGCTAGGGAGAGATTGGTGGCGAACGTGTGTCGTAATACATGCCATGTGATTTTTCTCACACCAGCAGCTTTGCATATTCGCTTTATCGCGATGTGTGCTCTGTTGTCGTAGATCGGCGTGCCTTTATTCGTCATGAATACATATTCACCTTGAGGTTCTATCTGTTCGAGTGCGTTGAGAACCTCATCGTTAAGTGGGATGTCGCGATTTTTACCACTTTTGGGTGTTGTCATGTGTCCATTTACGAT
>NZCD01000061.1 GCA_002688135.1 Parcubacteria group bacterium | reverse complement strand
TGGCTCACTTGCAGCACCATCAATCATCAATCGTAAATACACCGTAAACTTCGAAAGATTCACTAAATCGTTCATAGTAAAACGCGGCTCAAATTCTTTTTCTAAAAATTCAGCATCTGCTGCGCCAACACGCATCGCAACCAATGTTCCTACATTACCAAATACTGCATCTCGAATAACAGTAGATCCCTGATTTTCCAACTGCGCAATATACTGATGCGCCATAATTAAATTCAAATGATACTTACGTGCCTCTGACAAAATAACCGCAAAAGCTTCTGTTGCAAAATTCTGAAACTCATCAACATACAAATAAAAATCACGACGATCATCCTCATTTTTAATATCAACACGCTCCATTGCAGAAAGCTGAATTTTTGTAACTATCATTCCACCCAACAAATATGAATTATCCTCACCAACTTTACCTTTGGATAAATTTACAATTAAAATCTTACCTTCATCCATCACACTTCGAACATCAAATGTTGATTTCACCTGACTCACAATATTACGAATAATAGACGCAGATAAAAATTGCCCAACTTTATTCTGAATTGGAGCAACAGCTACACTAGCAAAATCATCCGTGTAATTCCCGAACTCATCACGCCAAAAAGCCTTCACAATAGGATCCGTGATGCGCTCTACAACTTGCTGACGATAAGATTTATCAGCTAACAATCTCGAAATTCCCAGCAATGTTGCATCTGGAACTTCAAGCAACGCCATAATCGCATTCATCAAAATGTACTCCATACGAGCAGACCACACATCCGGCCAAATTTTCTTGAAAACTCCCATCAAGCCAGCTGTAACCAAATGCTTTTTATCAGGATCAACAGATTCCAACACATTGAAACCAACAGGATTATCCAAATCTCCAGGATTAAAATAAATAACATCATTTATTCGATGAGATGGAATGTGATCTAAAATCTTTTCAGCAGTATCTCCATGAGGATCAAGATACGCAACTCCATGCCCCCTCTGAATATCCTGAATTACTAAATTTTCAAGTAAAGTCGTTTTACCCATACCAGTCTTACCAACAATGTACATGTGTCGACGACGATCGTCTGTTTTAATACCAAAACGACGCTTCTTATTACGGAAGTTTGTTTGACCGAAATATATGATTTCGTTTTCGTGATCGTGATCGTATTCAATCATATGAGGGGTTAGGATTGAGGATTGAGGATTGAGTCACGTAATCAAGCAACTCATTCCTCATTCCTCAATCCTCAATCCTATTAAGTAGGTAAATTAGAGGGCGCGTCTCCAGAAGCAGAAGTTGGAGAAGCCGCCTCCTGTCCGGACGATTTAAATGGATTTTCATTCTCTGTGGGAAGATATGAAGGTGCTTCGCTTTTCTTAGCCTTGGTTTGTGACAACATGGGTGCTCCAGCTCGTCCTTCGTGTGTAACAGGAAAATGCCAAATAGTCGCAAGCTCCTCTGTATTCAACACAAACTCTCGCGTCCCTGCCCAATGACTACGTTTTTTGTACCACCTCATCATACGATTTTTTCTCCAGTTCTTACGCTGATCCTTAAAAACATAGTGAGCAGTCACAGCAGTCTTCGCCATATCCGGAATAATCGCATTCATGTTTTCAGTATTAAATTGCTTAATCGATCCAACAATCGCCTGCACCGCATTGGATTTCTTGAAATACCCTTTCTTACCAACATACAAAATCCGTATCTTACAACTAAAACCAATTTTCGATAATTTACGTTCAATACCCTCCAATACAACCTTTTCACCTGGAGTAAGATGCAGCAACATGGACGGCATTTCATCTTTCTTTTCAGATTCGAAAGCACCCCCAAGATGGAATCCATGCTTCATAACATCATCAAAAATTTGTCCAGGAATAGACCCAGCCTTCGACATCATACTCTTTACCTGTTTTTTAGGCTTACCAGCCAAATCCGCCACCAACTCATATCCCGCCTCTTTCCATTTAATTCCAATAGGCTTAATTAAAATCTGCATCCACAATTGCTCACCCGGCCCCATACGACTCATTGTTTCAATCAATGCGGTCATGGGGTCATGATAGACTTTTGACATTGAATCTTCATATTCAATATGAGATCTGATTGGATAATGCTGCTGCTTAACTAATTTAAAATCCGCTCCCCATACATCCCACTCATCATTTGGAAATGTATCCGGAACTCCTGTTGTATAATCTTCAACTTCAGTAATTTCGGCATCAGGATATTGTGCATAGATTGAAGCTTCAATAAGATTGCGATACGCCTTTTCTGTCCAAATCAAAAACTGGACATATCCTTCAATCGAAACAATCTCAAATGAAAACCACTTCTGTGTTTCACCTCCAAAATGAATTTCCTCAATGTCTTGCGATGCATGCGCTCCAGCTAATTGCGCAAAAATATTTTCAACAGCACGCGGCCCCTGTTCATTATCTTTCGGTACATCAATCGCCAACAATATCCATTTCCACTTCGAGCGATTATCCGCAATACGATAATACACAAATATCATATGAGCCATCCACATGAATGGCCACACAAAAAAAGCCCAACCCCAATTCCGCAAAAAATGAGCCAAAAAAAGGCGATCGTTTGCCAAACGAATAATAAATTCACCGATATCTATTAAAAACGTTTCAATCGACATTATCGTTTAAACATTAACCTTTGAATCGACTAAAAATATAAAAATAAACCGGAATTAGCACAGCCCATGCCCATGGCCAACCATTTGATCCAGCGATATATCCACCCCAAAACATGCACGCCAGAACCGTTGTAAACACGATCGCTAGCAGGTGCCGATAAAACAAATCGTACATAGAGTCTCCTTTAAGGACTGTCGCATGATAGAATTTTGATCAGAAATATTTAGATTCTGTGATCAATTGAGCCTGAATATCAAATTTCTGACAAAAGAGCTATCCTGTGAAAGTTCTTTGATTATGGTTCTGTAGTATAGCATAATTTTGGTGTTTTGTACAGTTAATATTATTGTCAAACTAAGTGATATCTGATATATCTAAGTCACATCTGCAACATGTATCCTAGAAGCTGGATCGATGAGAGGTTTTGAAAGATTACTCGATGCAGAATTCTCGGGGTGGACCCAAATCCTGAACAAACTAAACAGCATCGCATTAAACATGTACCCAAGTGCAGATGTCAAAAATGTATATGTATTGGTGCAGGACAACACACTGGTCGAATCCCCAGCACTCGAGACGTCCGATGTTGATCCCAAAACATACAAACTATCGCTCACCATGAAACCACTCATGATATTTAATCTTGAAGGTATACCATCTATTCATCCTGAATATACACCACTTAAGACCGAGTCTGAAACACACCCACAAGAAAAATTCTTTAAATAAAAACACCACCCCATAAGGGTGGATTTTTTTATGCGGCTCGCTCGATAACGTCTTCGACGTGCCTGCAGAACCACTTCCAATTCTGCTGTTCAGCCCGATCTTCATTCATGAGATCGAGTGCAATATCCAGAGCAACCAGCATGCGCTTGTTGTACTCTGCGATGTACTCCTTGTTCAATCGCTCACGAAGCAGCGGACCAAGTCCGGCATAAAAACGCCGACAGTCCTTCCTCCAATGAGGGTGCAATTCCACAAACAGAAAGTCGATTACAGAATGATAACGACCCATGTTTTTACGATGTGAAACGTACTCGAGAGCCTTCTGGTAATCTCCAGAGCCCAACAACAATGTTTCAACGTCAGGAAAGATCGATTGAGTAGCCCCGCCAACCAATTTGAGGTCTTGCCTCAACTGCTGCTTAAGTCGTGGAGCCAACTGCAATCGCGGCGTCATTTGAAGAGTCAGGTGCATGGTTCTCCTCCCAATATGGAGAAAAAAAGTTAATGTACTATAAAAAACATAACACACAATCCGGTATGTGTCAATACTAAAAAACACCCCGCAAAGGATGTCTATTATTAAGAACCATTTTCAAATATTCCCCAACTAAGACCTCTTATATTGTCTATTATACCATGATACCAATAATGGCGATGCGAAGAAAATTGAAGAGTACGTTCCTGTTACAATTCCGATCATCATAGCCAGAGAAAAATATCGGACACTTTCTCCACCAAGGAAATAAATTGCAGCCAAAACAACAAGTGTTGTAAGAGACGTATTAATTGATCGAGATAAAGTCTGATTCACAGAATCATTAACAGCCTTCTCAAATGAAGTTGCGCCGTCAGAAATTGTTTCACGAACCATATCAAACACAACAATCGTATCATGCACAGAAAATCCCATAACCGTCAGCATGGCGGTCACAAACAATGTATCAATCTGAACTCCTAAAAATTGTCCCAAATATGCAAATACTCCAGCCGGAACAATCACATCATGAATCAACGCCATAACTGCGATTACACCATACTTCCAACTCGCAACAGGTTTTGAAACACTTCTAAACACCCACGTTAAATAAACAATGATCGCGAAGATCACCCCAACAGCCATGTTGATCGATTTGCGTCGAAGCTCTTCAGAAATCGTCGGACCAATAGTTTCAAATCGCTCTTCACTATATGCTTCTGCTGTAAAACTTTCATCAAAAGCAGCAAGTAATGCATTATGCTTTTCGGGATCAAGTGGTTCAGTTCTCATCAAAACATTTTCTTCTCCCAAATATACCACTTGTCCACCCTCAAGTTCTTGTGCTTCTAAAACACCCTGCAAAGATTCAATAGTTGGCCGTTCACCCTCAAAATTTAATTCAATAAGTGCGCCTTCTTTAAAATCAATTCCCAAATTAAAACCATAAATCAACATCGCAGCTAGACATGCGCCAATCACAAGAGCTGACAAACTATACCAATATTTTCGTTTTCCTATGATGTCGAATTTTATCATAATTATTGATCAAAAAAGTGTTACATCAACTGTCATTGCGAACATTTTAGCGTGGGAATCTATTAAATAGTAATGCGTAATTCGTAAAGCGTAAAGCGGCTCAAACCTCAAATTCACTTTGCAGAAAACGTATTACGCTTTACTCATTACGCTTTACGACTTCCGATGCCCCTAAATACCAAATTGGACGCGCTTTCGTAAATCCAATAACAAATCTCATCAAATAACGCGTAATCGTAACAGCCGTGAATACACTCATCGCAATACCGATCAGCAAAGTAACAGCAAATCCTTTGACAATACTAGTTGAAAGATAAATCAAGATCACAGCAGTAATCGCACTAGACATGTTCGATGCACGAATCGCAAACCACGCACGAGTAAACCCAATTTCCAAAGATTGTGATAATGATTTACCAGATCGCAACTCCTCTTTCATCCTCTCAAAAATCAGAATATTCGCATCAATCGCCATTCCCAAAGACAAAACCAAACCAGCTATCGACGCTGCTGTAAGCGTAACAGGCACTATTTTGAAAACCGCCAAAACTAATAATAAATAAAGTATCAATGAAATCGATGAAATCAACCCTGGTAATCGATAATATGCAATCATGAAAATAATTACCAACGCTAATCCAATCAATCCAGCCTGCACACTTTTTTGAAGCGTATCTGCCCCAAGTGATGCGCCAACAGTAGATTGACTGACTAATTCAATAGGAACAGGAAGCGCACCAGCATTTAATCGCTGCGCCAAAGTTTTCGCGGATTCAATCGTAAAATTTCCTTGAATCACCGCACTACCCCCAAGAATTGGCTGATTAACAACCGGAGTACTAATAGATTGTCCATCCAAGAAAATCGCAATCAAACTACCAACATGTTTAGTTGTTAAATCCGCAAACAGTTCCCGCCCTTCATCATTAAACTGAATCCCCACTATAGGCGCCCCACTCTGCTCAAATTGCAAATTCGCACGCTCCAACTGCTTTCCTGATAATCCGGTTGAAGCCCATCTATCATTTTGTGGCAAAATATCAGTCTCGCTTGTTTTTGAAATTAAAATTCGAGACAAATTATACAACTCTAATTGCCGCTGATCATACTTCACAGCCATATGAAAACCAAACTCCGTTTCAATTGGCGCAGACAGCTCATTGATCGGAGCCTCAATAATATAATCCTCCAATACTTTTGGTAATTGTCCAACTGATACAAATCCAAAATCACCTTCACGCTCCTCTACACCAGGCTCTTCAGAAAACTCTGACGCCAACTTATTAATTTGCTCTTGGTTCATTCGCAAATTTCGATCTAGAATCGTTGCATAAATACCATCAGCTTTTGCACGCGCATCAAGCTGACCTCGCGCTTCCGGACATCCTTGCGGAGACTTCTCATGACAAATCAAAATGTGCCCTACCCCATATTCCTCTCCCTCACGGTCAACACTATTGATACGCACAATATTATGACCTTCTTCATTCTCAACAAGTTTTGGATAAACAGTATTCACAGGATGATTTTTAGTGGCCAAAATCAACGGAGCATAAATCCCCTCTTCCCGAACAAAGCCAACCAATCCTCCATTATCTCGAGATCGAATATCTTGTGAATTCGCATTTGCTATATTTCCAAAATCCTCGCCATCAATCGTAATCTTTTTTAACAAATCTTGAGCACGCTCCAATTCTTGTGTGTTAACTTCAGCTAATTTATCTAACTCCTCTTGAGTCAATTCTCGTGGAGGTTCATCGGATAATTCCTTAAATTCTAAAACTGGTGTTTCACCAATCGCATCTATCGCCTCACGAACATCTTTAACTCCAGCCAACTCAACAATCACACGCCATCTCTCTCCAGATTTATTTGTTTGCAAAACAGGTTCTGCAACACCCAATGAATTCACGCGACGCTCAATCACATCACGAACTCCATCAACAGCACTACGCTGCTCAATTTCAGCAATTCCAGTTACATCAGCCTCATACACCAAATGCGCCCCACCCCTTAAATCAAGACCTAAAACATATGGACTTTCCTTTTCAACCTTTGGAAATGAAAATCCATATCTCTCTTCAATTTGAGTAACACCTTTATTATAGACCTCCGGAAAATCAAAAATAAAAGAAGCGCCCAACAAGAGCACTATACCAAACACCACCCAACGCACGGTTGAGCGGCTCACTACTTTAGGTTGATTTTTCTGCCATTTCGGACTGTCCATAAATTCGGCTGGATTATACTATGACAATCATTTCAGGTCAAAGTGGATAATACTATTCACTACCATGACACTTTTTATATTTTTTCCCAGACCCACATGTGCATGGTTCGTTGCGACCAACTTTTTCAACTGCTTTTCCAGGAGTTCCTTTTGGAGATTGTGTCGCATGTTTGGCTCCCATAATTTTCGCGGCACCTGCCATCGTTACACCAACACGATCCATCAAAGATTTCGCTTCAACAGAAGCATGTCCAATTCTAAATAGTGTTGTTGTGATTTCATTATCAATCGCTGCCATCAAATCATGATACATATTAAACGCAATCTTCTTGTATTCAATCAAAGGATCACGCTGACCATACCCTTGCAAACCAATTGAATTTCGCAAATACCGAACTGCCACCAAATGCTCAACCCACAAAGAATCAATCGCACGCAACATCGCATTCTTTTCGATTTTCGCAATTTCCTCCGGCTCTCCAATCTGCTTTCGCAAAAATTCATATTGCTCATCCGCCATCCCACTCAACAAATCCAGAACAGCTTGCTGTGCTGCAATTCGTGCTTCCGGCTCTTCTTTATCTGTCGCATGCGCCAAAATCTGATCCTTCAAATTATCAGGAAGCGGCATGACTAATCGCAATGAATCAACCAATCCATCAACATCCCACGTTCCATCCTCACGATCCAAATATGCAGAAACAATATTTTTGAATTCTGTATGAATTGTAAGTAAAGCCAACTGATGCAATTCCTCCCAATCTTTCAGATTTTCCGAATCAGCCAAACGCAAAACTCGTCGACGCCGCTCATAGACAGAAGTTCGATGACGATTCAAAACATCATCATACTCCAACAAATGTTTTCGAATATCATAATTATGAGATTCAACCTTATGTTGTGCGGTTTCCAGAGACTTCGAAACAATTCCATTTTCAACTGGCATATCCTCCGGAAAATTCAACTTCTGCATAATATTCTTCATTCGATCACTTCCAAAAATACGCATCAAATCATCTTCAACAGAAATATAAAACTGACTCATCCCAGGATCACCCTGTCGACCAGAACGTCCACGCAACTGATTATCAATTCGACGAGAATCATGCCGCTCTGTCGCAATCACCGCCAATCCACCAGCCTCCTTCACAATCTTAGCGTCTTCTTGCGTCGGAGGATTTCCGCCCAAAACAATATCAACACCACGCCCCGCCATGTTCGTCGCAACAGTAACCGCACCAGGTTTTCCAGCCTGCGCAACAACCTGCGCCTCACGTTCATGATTCTTCGCATTCAACATTTGATGTTCAACTCCAGCCTCATCCAACAACTCACTGAACAGTTCATTCTTTTCAATAGAAGCCGTTCCAACCAAAATAGGTTGTCCAGCTCCAGCTCGCTCTTTAATCTCACGAATAACCGCCTGAAATTTCCCACGCTCACTCGCATAAATTCTATCCTGCAAATCTTTTCGAACAATCGGTTTATTAGTTGGAATAGAAAACACTTCCAATCCATAAATTTTACCAAACTCTTCAGCTTCAGTTTCCGCCGTTCCAGTCATCCCAGACAACTTTTCATACATACGGAAATAATTTTGAAATGTAATAGTCGCCAATGTTTCAGACTCTCGCTGAATCGCAACATTTTCCTTTGCCTCAATAGCTTGATGCAACCCTTCACTATATCGACGTCCATACATCATACGACCAGTAAACTCATCAACAATCACAATCTCCTGACCTTGCACAACATAATCCTTATCTTTCTTAAAAATCGCTTCTGCTTTCAATGCATTTTCCAAATGATGCACAACTTTCATGCCAGCTTCTGTATACAGATTTCCAACTCCCATAGCCTTTTCAATCGCCTCAATTCCTTCGCTAGTCAACAATGCGCTACGAGCCTTTTCATCAACCGTATAATGTTCCTCAATTTTCAATCCACGAACTAACTGCGCATAACGATAATACTGATCGGTCCCCTCTTGGGCTGGCGCAGAAATAATAAGCGGCGTTCGAGCTTCATCAACCAAAATAGAATCAATCTCATCAATAATCGCATGATACAAAGGACGCTGCACCATACTTGATGCATCCATCACCATGTTATCTCGCAAAAAATCAAAACCAAATTCATTGTTTGTTCCATACGTTACATCCGCAGCATAAGCTTCCTTACGATTACACGGACGCAAATATTCCATCTCAACTTTAAACGAAGCAGTTTCATCATGATCTTCCTCATCTTCAGGAGTTTCTGGAATATACGACCCATCATAAATAAAAGATTCCTGTTGAGCCTGCACAACACCAACAGATAATCCCAAAGCCGCCAACAGCTCACCCATCCACACAGCATCACGCTTCGCCAAATAATCATTCGGAGTAACCAAATGCACACCCTTTCCTTCCAAGGCAGAAGTATATGTAGCAAGTGTGGAAGTTAATGTCTTACCCTCACCAGTTCTCATCTCCGCAATTCCACGACGATGCAAAACCAAACCACCAATCAACTGCACGTCATAATGACGCTGTCCTAAAACACGCACAGCGGATTCACGAACCGTTGCAAATGTCTCATAAATCATGTCTTCCAATTTCTCACCATCTACCAAACGCTTCTTAAACTCATCCGTTTTTCCACGGAGTTCTTCATCTGATAATTTCTTAAAATCCTCCTCAAGTTTATTAACCTCAAGAATCTCACTCTGCAACTTTCCCATTTCCTTGGCGATCGGATCACCAAATACAAATCTCAATAATTTTTTCATATGTGCCGTGCACTCATGTGGTGCGTGGTCATCCCGTAGTCGTACGGGATCCATGTAAATAGAAACAGTAATATAACATCGTTTGAGTCAGATGTCGAGTACTCAAAAATCACGTCATTCTGGAGGGAGGTACGACCGATAGAATCCAAATTTAGAGCTGGATTCTATCGTTTCACTCCAGAATGACGCGATTACGCCCGTCTCTTCGAAAGATTTTTCTCCTTTAACCGAATAAGCTGTCTTTCCATTTCATCCTTTACCTTTTCAATTGATTTATATAAATCAGCACTTGTTTTTTCTACTCGGAGTAATTTCGATCCTAAATCAAACATCCATTCACACCGAAACACATCACCTTTTTTATGATGCGCACCTGTAAGCTTTTCAACTTCAACAAAGGCAATCGGATTTGTTGGCGCATGCGGCACATTCATAAAACGATCCAACATGTCAGCTTTAATCTGCACTCGTTCTTTTATCGCTTCAGTTAACTCTATGTTAGTTGCCTTAATCTCCGTGCGCATATGTTTGGCTGTCATTCCCGCGAGGGCGGGAATCCAGATTACTAACTAATACCTAAATCCAATATACTGAACCTCCTCATGTAGATCAAGCCCAAATCTATCTTTTACTTTTTGTTTAACTGTATTGACAACATCTCTCACATCTTGCGCTGTTGCGTCACCAGAATTCACAACAAAATTCCCATGAATATCAGAAACTTCAGCTCCACCAACCCTCACGTCTTTCGCATCAGCATACTCCACCAACCACCCCGCAGAAATGCGTTTTGCATCAAGCATTCCATCTGGAACATTCAAAGCTCGTAACTTTTCGATTTCATCATCAGAACATTCATAGTTCTTAAACATACAACCCGAACTTCCAAACCCCTTCGGCTGCGTGGTATTTCGATGAGTCAAATATTCCCGCATCATCTTTTGAGAAGCTTCCTTGTCGCCAGATTTCAAATGCATGCGACATCCAACAATAATCTCGCCACTTCTCTTAAAAATACTTTCTCTATAATTGAACTCACATGCTCCTTGTGTGCGCTCATGCAATACTCCCTCATGATCAATATATCGAACTACTACAACAGCATCTTTAAACTCTCCTCCCATCGCCCCAGCATTTCCACGAATCGCTCCGCCAATTCGCCCAGGAATTCCCACAGACCATTCCAAACCCGTCAAACCATGTGCGACGGTTTGAGCTGCCAATTGAGCTGTAATCACACCTGCACCAGCATAGACAACATTCCCATTGAACTTCACATCACCCAACTGACAATGAATCACCAAACCATCAAACCCCTCATCTGCAACCAAAACATTTGAACCACCTCCCATGATAAACACAGGAATATCATTCTCACGCGCGATATCTAATAAAGAAAGCAAATCCTCCTCACGCTCAACAACAGCAAAATACTTCGCCGGCCCACCAATATGAAATGAAGTAAGAGAAGAAAGTGGTACATCACGCTGTACCGTTAATTTGCGTGTTTTTAATTGTGTTACAAACTGATTCATACTTGACAAAACATCAAAATAAGTCTATCTTGATTGGCAGAAGGAGGCAAGTAATGCGAAAAAATCGCGAACGCGAATACAAAATCGACAAGTGGTCATTCATCGCTCTTGTTGCACTATGGATCATCGCATTGGGGACACTTGCTTTTGTGGACATTCGATACCAGTCATTATGTGCTGAAAACAAACAAGAAACAACGAAGGATTCAGTATACTATAACGAGCATTGCGAGCCTGACGTGCATGCACCATTACACCGACACTAGGAGCACACATGATCAACATCATTATTGCACTCACATTTCTGCCACTAGCGTGTGCAATTCTCATACTACTCATCGGAAACAAAACCACCGACGATGACGATTATTACGAACACAAAGAACCCACATTCGATTCAAGTCTCGAGCCAGAAGACGATGACGAGTATTACCTCACAGGCATTCGATGAAACCAAGCCCTACGGGGCTTTTTTTAATAACTCACGCGCAACCGCATCTACAGTTCCAGCACCCATCACAACAACAACATCAAAATCAGTCGCCAATCTCTCAACAACAGATTGAGAATCCTCTACAGATCCACCAAACCAAACTCGAGTTAAATCTTTCAAAGCTGCAACAATATTTGGAGAACCAACATCTCTAGATCCCTCGCGCCCTGCAACATCATACACATCAACAACTACAACGCCATCCCATTTCGCCAATTCAATAATAAAATCCTTAAACAACTTTTTTGTACGATCATACTGATGCGGCTGAAAAACCAACAACAATTTCTTATCTGGATATGCATCACGCGCAGCCTGTAAGGTTGATCGAATTTCTGTTGGATGATGACCATAATCAGACACAATCGTAACATCATCATATGAACCAACTACTTCAAACCTGCGCCATATTCCACTATATGATTCCAATCCTTTTCTAATATCTTCATTCGAAACACCCCATTCTCGCGCAGCCGCAAATGCACACGAAGCATTTTCTCGATTATGTTCTCCGGGAACTTTCAATTCAATCCCGTGCGTATCAATCACAGAACTATCAATATGAATCTCCTCACCCTTGCCAAGTAGCGGATGAAGAGTTGCATCATTATCAACACGTATCAAAGTCCCATCTTCAGGCAATCGATCTACAAAATTCTGAAACGTTTCAAGTATATGATGAATGTCCCGATAAAAATCCAAATGCTCTTCCTCAATATTTGTAATTATCACCATCTGTGGCGACAAATGATTCATGTGTCCACGATACTCACAAGCCTCAACAATAAACGGCGCATCAGAACTTGATGATAATCTGATATTCCCTTTTTCAAATTGAGGAACCTGCGTACCAACAACAACCAAAGGATCCAATCCAGCATGCTCAAAAAGAACACCTAACATAGCCGTCGTTGTACTTTTTCCGTGCATGCCAGTAATAGCGATTGTAGGACGCGTTTTTGAAATCTCACCCAAAACTTCAGGATAACTCATCTGTACAATATCGCGTTTTGCAGCAGAAACTCGCTCTGGATTTTCTTTGGGAACAGCCGGAGAATATACAACCAAATCTACAGAATCTCTTACATAATCAGATGAATGTCCAATTGCAATCTGAACTCCTTCTTTTTTCAACCGCTCAATCAAATCAGACTCTACAACATCAGACCC
>NZCD01000060.1 GCA_002688135.1 Parcubacteria group bacterium | reverse complement strand
GCCCTAGTAAAACCGGTAAAAGAGAAAAAAGCTCACATGTGCGTAGGTTTGCGGGATAGATCGTGGTTGTATAACAAGCTAAGTCAGCATCTCATGCTTATCAGCGGGGAGCGTGCATTACGTCGTGAAGTATTTACCAGGCTAAAACCCGAATTTAAAAAAGGATTTTATATTGAGGTTGCCATGAATAGATACTGTCGTAAATACAATTTGCCGATAATGGTTAAAACAATGAAGGGGGTCAGTATAGTAAAAAAATTTGAAAAAGTAGGGTGGATCAGATCGCTTTGGGGGTATGCAAAAATGGATACTCAAATTGTCTGGGCATATATCATGACACGAATAAACATGTGAAGAACTGTCATCCCGGCGCATGCCAGGATCCACTGTGTTTACTAGCATGGATCCCGGCATGCGCCGGGATGACGACAAGTATGACAAAACCAAATAATCACTTATTCAAAGACATAACCGTACTCATCGTAGGACTCGGTGGATACACACAAGGAAGTGGCGTTTCGGCGGCACAATTTTTTGCTCGCAACGGGGCGGATGTTATTATTTCTGACATCAAAACAAAAACACAGTTGCGAGAAAACGTGAAACAGTTAAAAGATTTTAAAAACATCACTTTTGACCTAGGAAAAAAACACGATATTTCTCTGGTCGATCAGGCAGACGTAGTTTTCCAAAACCCTGGTGTCCCAGATCTTAATGATGTGATCACACGAGCGTTTATAAAAGAAGTTCCGGTGATAAATGATTGGACACTTTTCTTTCTTCATCCAAAAGCCAATTGCATCGCAGTAACTGGAACACGAGGGAAATCCACAACAACATCACTACTACACGCAATCGTAAAAGAAAAACACACAGACGCAAAGCTCGCAGGAAACATCGGTGTGTCACCTCTACAATTTTTGGAAACATACAAGGGCGAGCTTGTTGTCGCAGAATTATCAAGTTGGCTTTTGCGTGGGTTACGATTAGTTAAAAAAAGCCCAAAACTTGCGATCGTCACGAATATCATGAATGATCATCAAAATATGTATTCATCCATGAAGGCGTACATCAATGACAAAAAGGAGATATTCAAATATCAAACAAACAAAAACACCACAGTACTGAATTATGACGACCCAAAAACGCGCGCAATGGGAAAGTCAACTAAAGGAAAAGTAGTGTGGGTTTCTCTCAAGAAAATTCCAGACGGGTCAAACGGAATCTATGTAGACAACGGCATGATCGTATATCGCGATAAAGGGAAAATAAAAAAGATTGTCAGAGAAGGTGAGTATCCACTATTCGGGGAACACAACACACAAAACATCATGTTCGCAACAGCCGCAGCACTTTCAATTAACACCCCACTCAAATCAATTCAAAAAGTCATCAAGAAATTTAAAGGAATTACATATCGTCTCGAGCATATCCGGAGATGGAAAGGAATGGATTTCTATAATGACGCAACCGCAACTACCCCTGATGCTATGATCGCAGCAATTAGTGCGTTCATCGAAAAACGCGATGTTGTGCTGATAGCTGGCGGAATGGATAAAG
This sequence comes from Parcubacteria group bacterium, assembly GCA_002688135.1. Lineage (GTDB taxonomy): Bacteria > Patescibacteriota > Patescibacteriia > Magasanikbacterales. The sequence goes on along the minus strand of NZCD01000060.1, from coordinate 13,722 downwards.
AATTAGATTACACAAAATGGGCAAAAGTTGCAGCAGGACACACAAAATCAATTATCCTGATTCCGGGATCTGCAACAGACAAAATGCGAAAAGCAATCAAACCATACGGCTATAGACCGATTTACGCAAAGAATTTGAAAGGTGCTATGAAATGCGCAATGTCCATCGCTCAAAAAGGGGATAACATAGTATTTTCTCCAGGAGGTGCCAGTTTCAATGGTTTTAAAAATGAGTTCGATCGAGGTGATCAATTTAATAAAATTGTGTTAAATTTACGCTGATCTTTACACGAAACAACCTGCATGTTAGGATTTTTATATGTTACACAGCCTTAAAAAGCACTTAAAAAGAATCGCCCCACCAAAGGCGATTTTGTGGTATCACAAGTTTTTATCGAAATTAGCAGCTGCAATGTATAAACACCCATCTCGTGAGATGTTGGTTATTGGAGTAACAGGAACAAATGGAAAATCAACAACTTGCCATCTTATTGCGCGCATTTTAGATGCAACAGAACATAAGGTGGGTATGGCGACAACTGTTGAATTTCAGATCGGTTCAAAACGCTGGCTCAATGATACAAAAATGACAATGCTCGGTAGATTTCAACTGCAAAAACTTTTGCGTAAAATGGTAGATGAGAAAGTGAAGTACGCGGTCATAGAAGTTTCGTCACAAGGCATTATGCAGCATAGACATGAAGGAATCGATTTTGATATAGCAGTTTTCACAAATCTCACGCCAGAACACATCGAATCACATGGATCATTCGAGGCATACAAAAAAGAAAAGGGAAAACTATTTGAACAACTTTCAAAATCAGTAAAAAAGTATTCAGTTACAGAACCAGATGGAGAAAAAGTTTACGCAGACAATAAAAAATACACTGACAGAACAACAAGTGAAAAAATTTGCAAAACAATCATTGTGAATGGCGATGATCCAGAACGAGAATATTTCGCTTCATTCGACGCACAGGAAAAATATTTATATGGAATAGATGATGATTCTGGTGATGGACCAAAAGGATATGGAATAGTGCGAGCTACAAACGTAGAATGCAAAGATCAAGAGACAACATTCAGAATCGGCAACATCGGTTTTCACTTACAGCTCCCAGGCGTGTATAATGTATATAACGCGCTGGCTGCAGTTTCTGTAGGACTGTCGCGCGGAATGGACTTTAGACAGCTTTCCAAGATTTTAGAAGGCCCAATGATAGTTCCAGGACGTTTTGAGACTATAGACGAAGGTCAAGATTTCAAAGTTATTGTGGACTATGCACCAGAATTAGAATCAATGAAAGCGGTGCAATCCGTAATAAAGGGAATGAATAAAAACAGGGTCATTCACGTACTAGGCGCATGCGGTGGTGGGAGAGATGCGGAAAAAAGACCGGCGCTTGGAAACATGGCTGCAGAAGTTGCGGATATTGTCATAATTACAAATGAAGACCCGTATGATGATGATCCACAGAAAATAATCGATGAGGTTGCTGCTGGTGCAAAAGAACAAGGTAAAACAGAAGAAACAACATTATTCTCAATACTAGATCGCTCACAAGCGATCCAAAAAGCAATCAATCTCGCACAAACAGGCGATGTTGTGTTGGTAACAGGAAAAGGAGCAGAACAAGCAATGTGCGTTGCAGGTGGAAAAAAGGTAAAATGGGACGACAGGCAAGAGGCCCGAAGGGCGCTCTTACACCGAAAAACTAATCGCCTAAGCAAAGCTTAGGCACCAAAGAACTTAAGAACCAAAGAACTGAAAAACTCACATACTGACATTGGTGGCTACAAACAAGAGATTGCTCAGTTCATAAGTTCTTACGTTCATCAGTTCATAAGTAACCGAATTTATGAGGTTTAAGTTTAAGGAGGGAGAAGAGCTGGTAGCCCAAATCTACCCAAGCTATGGAGCCTATACCGCTCGTTTTCTAATAGCATTTGTATTGGCGAGTCTTGGCTTTCTATTCTTATTTTGGTTACTAGCGCAAGGAATTTTGGGGACTATTCTTTTTGGTGCTGCTGTATTTGTTGCAGTTGTACTTGTGGGGGGTGCGCTCAAGAAAAGGCACAATGACGTAATTATTGTTACAAATCAGCGAATCGTCGACATTGAAAAAAAGGGTGTATTCAATAAAGAGGTTTCTGAACTAAAGTATGATCAAATCGATGATGTGACGGTAAGACAAAAAGGTATAATCCCAACAATATTCAGATATGGCACACTAGTAGTTGTGGGAGCGCGCGGAACTATGCATTTGGAACTCGAACATGTGAGAAGTCCGATGGAAGTACAAGATATGATTCTCGACATGCGTGAACAAACCCTAGATGAAAAACATCGACATCATCCAAAACATACAGCACATGAAAGATTGTATAACATGGTACACGAACTAAAATATCTCTCTCGCCCTGAATTAAAAAGATTGAAGCAATCCGTTGACCAACGAATGGAAAAATATGCAAAATTAAAAAAACAGCATAAAAATCAAGAATCTCAAGAATGAACATATTTCGATCAAAATTTTTCGTATTTGGCGCATTGATGCTTATCGGTGTATTCGGTTTCGGCTTTGCAAAATCGTATGTCAGAAATTATAACGTCAACAAGGAAATTAGCTCTCTAGAATCCGCTCAAGCAAAACTAGAACACGAGGGATCTCAATTATCAGCACTTTTAAAAAAAATACAGTCCACAGCATATGCTGAAGAGCAAGCTAGAGAGGAATTCGGCCTACGCCGTCCTGGGGAAAAAACAGCCGTTATCCAAAGACAAGTCTCGCCAGAAGAAGGGGAAAAAGTCCAAGAAAATAAAAAATTATCAAATCCCCAATTATGGTGGAACAGATTCTTTGCATCTTCCAAGCAGAAGTTTGACGATAAGTGAAAGATGTAATGGACGGCATATAGCCGAATACAAGAAGAGCGCGCTGAATAAATTATAAAGCAAAACCGACGGCGTACCGTCGGTTTTTGAATGCGGGGATTAAGTAATCTCCTCTATTTTATCCCCAATGCCTGGGCAATAGCCGGACGAAGCTCCTCGAGAGTGGTTACGGCGAAGCCTGTACTCGACCACGAAAGCTTTTCGAGCATGCAGTTGCCTGCCCCCACCATTGCAGCAGGATGGGGCAGCTTGATGTACTGTGATACAGAGTCAAAAAGTGATTCATGAGACGCATTTAGTGGCTTGTAGCCACCGTCGCCAGCAATAAGCAAAGGTTCATCACAGACGGCCTCTCCAGATCGCCAAAACAAGAAGTTCCAAACCCTGCGACAATGAACCGCTGGGTCATAATCAACCATACCATCTTTCGTATACCAAAGAACTTTCATGGGTGCCTCCTGTGACATAAGTACCGAGAGCGGGGCTCGAACCCGCACGCCCATCCGGACAACAGATTTTAAGTCTGTTGCGTCTACCAATTCCGCCATCTCGGCATGAATGCGTATAAACTAGCACAAGATATACCACTTGTCAATAGTAAAACAAAAAACTCTCACAGAATGAGAGATTTGATGGAGCCACTGCCCGGACTTGGGCATTCAAGCGAAACGAGCGAAATATCAAGCTTGCTTGTATTTCCGAGTGCAGCGCAGAATGGTGTTTGCGAGTTTACGAGCAATTACCTGGGACTACTTCCATAAAATCCGATGTAACAAAAAACTCTCACAGAATGAGAGATTTGATGGAGCCACTGCCCGGACTTGAACCGGGGACCACTTCCTTACGAAGGAATCGCTCTACCAGCTGAGCTACAGTGGCACATTGTGGCTGATACAATACCACGCCCTCGAGGATTGATTCAAGTACGTGGCGAGCGATTTCGTTATATGTTTCGCCCTTCGGGCTGGCAACTAAGCTTCTTTTCTGTGCTGTGCGAGGAATGCGATGTATGATTTTCTGTAGCTGCTTGCCCTCCGAAGCTTTAGCGTAGGAGGGAGCTACAGTGGCTCGGGCTGGTGACATTGGTGGCAGAGTGCTGGAGGCCACTCAGTCTCATTGTTAGATTTTTAAGCATATTCTTAGCGCATCATCGTCTTAGCGCGGTACAAGTAAAAGAGCAATAACCCGAGTAGTACAGGAGCGATAAAACTACTATATGTGAACTCTCCTCCAATGGCTTCACGAACAGGCACAATAAGCGTGAGAAAGAATACAACGAGTAGTGTCCAAAACGCCCAGCGCTTCATTAATAGCATTCCAATAGCACTCGCAATTGTTAACAGAACAGCTAATCCACCAACAACGAGGATTGTCGTAAGTGCAATCACAGAGATAACTAGGCCGCCTGAAACCGAAGCGATTACAAGTAGAGATGCTACTATAATGGCCGCCAGAATTAGCACAACAGACATGATCGTCATAAAAAATGGACGTAGTGGCGCGGGGATTTTAGGCGTAGGAATATTTGGTAGAGATGGAGGCATAGGGGTTAGTTACGAATTAGTAATTCATTATACACGGAAGTGTGGATTCTTCAAAGCACAATTATCTGATATAATGTATCAAACTATGATTCACTTTAAGCAAGTGACAAAAAACTATCCCGGTGATGTGCATGCCATTCGTGGTATGAATCTTCATGTACAACCAGGAGAACTCGTCTCGATTGTCGGAGAATCAGGAGCAGGAAAATCAACAATGGTGAAATTGCTCATTGCAGAAGAATCGCCAACCAAAGGATCAATTGTCATAGGAGGCTGGGACATAAGTGATATACGTCCGCACGAAGTACCAATCCTGCGTCGACAGATCGGTGTAATTTTCCAAGACTTCAAATTACTACAAGCAAAAACAATTTTTGAAAATGTTGCATTCGCACTAGAAGTTGTGGGCGCATCACCATCTCATATCCGCAAAGTAGTGCCGCAAGTATTAGAAATTGTAGGACTTGAAGATAAAATGCATCGATATCCAAGGCATGTTTCAGGAGGGGAACAACAACGCGCAGTTATCGCACGAGCACTTGTACACAAACCAAAAATAATAGTAGCAGACGAGCCAACCGGAAATCTCGATGCACACAATTCAAAAGATATCGTGGAAATTCTCAAAAGGGTAAATGATTTTGGAACTACAGTTCTTCTCGTCACACACGATAAAGACATTGTGAATCATCTCAAGCGTCGAGTCGTCACGCTTCGCAAGGGCCATATTCAAGCTGATCGTGAAGTTGGTAGGTATACATTATGAAGTACAGTCTTTTCCGCATCGCTTCGTATGCGTCAAAAAATTTCATCCGCAATATTGGGTTGTCCATTATGACAATCACAATTTTAGTACTCGCATTATTATCCATCAACACAATTATCGTACTAAACACAATTACAGAAGCATCGCTTGAGGCTTTTGAACAAGAGGTAGACGTAAGCATAGATTTCCAACCAGATGCTGATCAGGAAAAAGTAACAGAGATACAAAACATGGTCGACAGCATGACAGAGGTAAAAACAACCACGTTCTATTCACCAGACGAAGTACGTGAACAATTCAAAACAAGACATGCAGATAACGATAATATCATCAGCGCGCTCAATGCATTAGACAAAAACCCATTTGGCGCGTCACTTTCAATTGAGGCACATTCAGCAAAAGATTACGAAAAGATTCTCTCACTCGTGGATACAGATCAATACGACGCAGTCATATACAAAAAAAGCCGCGATGAGCACACATTTGTCATAACAAAAATAAAAAATATCACAGACAATATTTCGCAAGCTGCAACATTTTTCGCGGTGATATTCGGACTGTTCTCAATTTTCATCATTTTCAACACAATTCGTGTCGCACTATATTCCAAACGCGAAGAAATCGGGATTATGCGTTTGGTGGGTGCGTCTAAATGGTTTATTCGCGCACCGTTTTATACAGAGTGTCTGATGTATGTGATTGTAGCACTTATTATTTCCATGTCCGTAACTTACTTTGCGGTGGAAATAATTGACCCGCATATCATGCGTGCATTCGTAACAACGAACTTTTCAATTCTTGTTGATATCAAACAAAAGATGGGTGGTATACTAATCTTTGAATTCCTTGCTGTATTTGCCATGACATTAATTGCAGCATATGTCGCAATGCGAAAATACTTGAAGGTTTGACGAATTCGCTTGTAAAAGTTATACTTTTGCTCGAATTCGTTTTTATTTCAACAACTAATCGGGGATCGTCTAATGGCAGGACACTTGGTTTTGGTCCAAGCGATCGGGGTTCGAATCCCTGTCCCCGAGTTTTCAATATTAAATCAGAAATTCAAGGGTAGCCCTCGTACCTCGAGCCATCTCACTCATTTCACTCGCATATGCAAAGCTATCGCTTTTCATATCACTCGTTACGTTCGCTCGTCCGAATCCCTGTCCCCGAGAAAAACAAACGTCGCCCTGACGTTTGTTTTTGTTTACAAATAGATCACACCATGTTAAACTTTAGATAATCTATAAGTAATCTAAATTCATATGCAATATACAGTTGGATTGAAGGAACTCCGTGAAAACATGGAGCAGTATACAAAGAAGATTCAAAAAGGCTTGACATTTATTGTATTAAAGCGTTCAAAGCCGATTTTTAAGATTGGACCTGTAGATGATGAATGGGAAGAGGTTGCAGATTTTACAAAGATTAAGAAGGGTGGTGTGGATATCGAGGATGTTTTGTCTCGTTTGTAATATGACAGATCGTTTGGATAAAGAAATAAACAAGCTCTCAAAAAAGGAAAAAGCGACCGTGAAGGAGGTGTTTAATAAATTACGTTCTGGTGATCAGTCAGGTTTGCAGATCAAGAAGCTCCGTCTTAGGACTGATATCTATCGTGTTCGAAAAGGCAAATTAAGAATTATTTATAGAGTTGTTTCCGATAAGATTAAATTATTAGCAGTGGAACGTAGATCAGAAAAGACTTATCGCAGCTGGACTTGAATTTTAAGTAATTGTTGAGACCAAATATAAAAATAAAAAAACTGCACCCGTAGGTGCAGAAAAATTAGTAGTCACTCACATGTCTAAGCGAAACAGATCGCACCCCAAGATCCCACATCCATCCAGGAAATTGATCTCTTTGTCGAAAAGCAATGGCACGCATATCTTGCTTCCACAGATCGTCCCCGGGGTGAGTATCAGTCATGTCTGGCACAATCTGCTGACCAAACATATCAGCAACTAACAACGAAGACATGTCGAACGTTACAATTCGCTCATTTGCACGAGTAGATCCAACCCTTTCGGCTAGTGTCGCCCAATCTCCAAACCCCTCACTCATCATGGGGAGAAGTTCAACACGAACAGATTCAGCGAGTGTGTTGTAATTATAAAGCTCAAGACTCCAAATGATCATGCGACGCAGAACTTCCATTCTACTATAGAAATGCTTACCTCCATATCGATACGTCAATCTCATATCCCTGTGATCTGGATTAACACAACTCAAGAACCAGTTATTTCCACGCCCAGACACCAGATCAGCAATGCGTAAGGCAAGCTTATCCAAATTCCAACTTCCCGCACAAAAATAGATCACTGTACGCATGTGTTCTCCTTATTGAATGAACCATACATAATTATGCCAATGTTGATTAGGAATGGCTAATTGTAGACTACTTTGCAGGCGCAGATCACTTCTTCAGTGCATGCAAAACACTTTCACCTCGGATCATCGGCGCCCTACGAGACATGTCGCATGGCGATGAGGAGTCGGCGCGCTGGGCATCGCACGCAATGGAAGTCTCGTACATCAGAAATAAATTCGAAAGTTTCTGGACAAAAAACTCTCACTAGGGTTTTTTTATTTTGAGAAAAAGGGTATAATATGAATCTATGGAACAACTCATAACACAATTGGAGGCGTTTTCTTTTTTAGGAAATACAGGATGGCAGTGGAGCGTCGCGCTCACACTGCTCATTGGAACAACATTACTAATTAAATTGTTTAAGTTAGTAATTATAGCGCGGCTAAAAAAGTTAGCCGCAAAAACAGTCACGGATATAGATGACATTGCGGTCGAGATTATTGATGGTATAGGAAAAGGATTTTATACAATCACATCTCTATATGTTGCCGTAAAATTTCTCTCGGTTGCAGATGTCGTCGGAAAAGCTGCTGATCTGATTTTCATTGTAATGCTGGTGTTTGAGGTGATAAAGGCTATCACAACAGTTATTAACTTCTTTGCTCGAAAATATCTCGATAGCGAAGAAGGTGGGGGAGATGGAAACAAACAAAATGATGCGCTAGTAAATATATTACGAATTGTTGCGAAAGTATTTTTATGGCTAATTGGCTTAACAGTAATCCTCTCGTATCTTGGCATTGATATCACATCAATCGTAGCAAGTTTAGGAATTGGTGGACTGGCTGTTGCACTCGCTGTGCAAAACATCCTCTCGGATATTTTTTCATCATTCTCAATCTATCTCGACAAACCATTTGAGATAGGAGATTTTGTTGTGCTTGGAAAAGATTCAGGAACAGTCGAAAAGATCGGATTAAAATCAACAAGACTGCGCGCACTGTCTGGTGAGGAATTAGTTATATCAAACAAAGAACTCACCGCAGCGCGCATTCAAAATTACAAGAGAATGAAAAAACGCCGCGTAGCATTTATGCTCGGCGTAACATATGAAACCTCACACAAACTACTCAAAGCATTCCCTCGCATTGTTAAAGAGGAAGTAAAAGCAGTCGCCGAAACACAATGGTACAACTGCTATTTCAAGAACTACGGACAATCAAGTCTGGATTATGAAGTTATATTCTTCGTAAAATCTGGAGATTTTGAAAAATACATGAAGATTATAGAAAAGGTAAATCTTGCAATATTTAAACGAGCAGAAAAGGAAGGAATTAGTTTTGCGTATCCTACACGGACGATTCATCTAGATAAATAACAGCGTAAATAAGATCGAAAAAGGTTTGGTGGGAACTACCAAGAAAGCAATATGCTCTTAACAGTAAAAGTATCTCCAAACTCCACCGCCGAGAAGGTGCTAGAATCAGAAAACGGATACATGATCTACACACACTCAAAAGCACAAGCAGGGGAGGCAAACGTAAAAGTGATAGAACTTCTTGCGAAACACATTGATATTGCAAAATCATTAATATCAATAAAAAGTGGACACAAAAGCAGGTATAAAATTATTGAAATTCCGGACAATGTGTTATAATACACCTCAAACAAAAATAAAAAGACTATGACCTATTTTGTTATAATTGCATTTCTATCGCTTATTGGATTTGCAGTGACATACTACATGTACGAAACCACTCGCGTGCATAAAAAAATGTCATGCCCGTTGGGGCACGACTGCATGAAAGTGGTAGAGAGCAAATACGGAAGATTGTTTTTTGTACGAAACGAAGTTTGGGGAATCGCAGTTTATTTAACCGTTTTTTTTGGGTCGATTCTTGCGGAAGTCACCACCGGAGACCCATCATACTTTTTCCAACTAATTGTAATTCTTGCGATCATTCCAGCAGCGGTCATGTCACTCATGCTAACCTTTATACAATTCGCTGTTCTAAAAAAATACTGCTTCTGGTGCATGGTCGCCAACATAATAAACTTTGTAATTTTCATTCTCGTGATGTAGACAACAAAAATCGAAAAAAACGGCGCAAGCCGTTTTTTACTACTCACTACTCACCAATCAAATCCCCATCCACCGCAAAACAGTATTAATAGTCTTCAATAAAATCCGTGCATCCAACAAAGCAGATCGGTTTTTGATATAAAACAAATCATATTGCAACTTCAGCATATTTTCTCCAACAGTTGCATAATACGGATTATTAATTTGCGCCCAACCAGTCAATCCTGGCTTCACCAAGTGACGGATAGTATAAAACGGAATCACTTCAGAAAAATGCTCTACAAACTCTGGACGCTCCGGACGAGGGCCAATCAATGTCATATCGCCACGCAAGATATTTACTAACTGTGGTAACTCATCGATACGAGTTTTTCTAAGAACTTTTCCAACTTTTGTAACACGGGGGTCTTCATGCTTAGCAAATTGCGCACCATCTTTTTCAGCCTCAATAGTCATAGTACGAAACTTAAACATCGTAAACTCACGACCGTGCTTACCCAATCTCTTTTGTTTATAAAACAAAGGACCTCTGTCTTCCGCGTAAATTGCTAATGCTACAAACGGAAGAAGTACAACAGATAAAACTCCTAGAATGAGCGCCAAAACAATATCGATCAAATGCTTGATAGTGTCATAATGTTTCTTCTGGGACTCTTGCAGATTTTCCAAAAACCACATCTCATTTAAGGCGGTCACTGGAATACGACCCAAGATGCTTTCATAAAAACTCACCAAATCAGTTATTTCAACATACCAAAAAATAGTTTCAAACAACTCGCGAGCAACAGTTTCGGCATACATCGGCTTTGGAGATACAACAATTGTTGAGATATTTTCGCGCTTCAAGTACGGTTTCAATTCCTCAATAGAACTCAACCAATGAATCCCATCTGCATCCACCTGTGGGGGTGCTTTATCTAAATCAAGAATTGCAGTCACTTCATATCCAAAGGACGGACTTTTTGAAATCGCCTGCACCAGCTCATACGCTTCGGAACGCGCACCAATAAATAAAACCCGCCGGCGCATCGCACGAGAGGTAATGAGAGAATGCATCAATCCGCGCCACAGCAAGAACATCACACCAAACAACACAACCGTCAAGATCAAAATCGTACGAGGTTCAATGAGATAGAAAGGAATAAAGTAAAAGAATCCCATTGCAATCAATAAACAGAAAATCAAGCCCTCAAAAAAAGTCCGAATAAATTTTAAGGAGTTGCGTGTTTTTGTAAGATCATACATCCCATTTATAAACAGAATAACGATCCACAAAAAGAAGATAAACGAAAAAGGACGCGCATGCGCAATGAACACTTCCATATCCGGCAAAGACAGTCGTCTAAAAAAGAGCGCAAGATATAAACTCGCGTACATAACCGCCGCATCGCCGATTAGCAAAACCCATTGTTTGAGATGACTACGTTGGATGTGCATATTAAGTAGTACTAAGACGCCACAATTGCTTGTACCTTAGCCCAAAATGAGGTATTATGCAATAGTATAATTGTTATGAAATATAGACATTTTTCACACAAATTATCCGAAATCGTGCTTTTTTTTATTACATTTTTTGTGCTTATTTTGTTGTGGATGTTTATACCAATAAGCCATGCGCAGGCGCTAGAGACAGCATTAATTCCAAATGACCCACATTACTCGTTATCAGCACCGTATCTGAATCAAATTGGCGTGCCAAAAGTATGGGACAAAACAACAGGATCGCGAGACGTAGTTGTGGCTGTGTTGGATTCTGGAGTGGATATTGATCACCAAGATTTAAGACAAAACATCTGGCACAATATTGCCGAGCGAGCAAATGGAATCGATGATGATGGAAATGGATACATTGACGATTTTGATGGATGGGATTTCGTATCGAACGATAATGGCGTCGGTCCGGATACCTCAAGAAAATTCTCAGAGGCCGGAATACATCATGGCACAGTAGTAGCGGGGTTGATCGGTGCAGTGGGTAATAACGACACAGATTCGACAGGAGTAAACATGAAAGTAAAAATAATGTCACTAAAGGTAATGGATAATCATGGAAAGGGAGATGTATTAAGTGTGATTAACGCAATAGATTACGCAATCGCAATGAAGGCAGATATTATCAATCTTTCGTTTTCTGGACCAGAGTCATCACAAGCCCTAAAAGAATCAATGCGAAAAGCACATCAAGCAGGAATCATTGTGGTTGTTGCAGCAGGAAACGATAATGACGATGCAGATTCAGGAAATCTCGATTTCTTCCCAAAGTTCCCAGTATGCACTGACAAGAATAGCGACATTGATGCTGTGATAGGAGTTGGAGCAGTCGATGAAGATGACAAATTGGCAGACTTTTCAAATTATGGCAGCTGCCTGGATCTTGTAGCTCCTGGCGTTAAGATGCTCTCCACACTAAATCACGAATCTGGAACAGACCGATTCGCAGACACATTCGGAGGTTACTTTTCAGGAACATCTCTCGCTGCGCCACTTGTCTCAGGGACGGCCGCACTCATGAAAGCACAACATCCGCAATGGTCACAAGAAGACATTGTTGCAGCTATCTATCTCACCGCAGAACCAGTAGATTTCAAAAATCCAGAGTTCACTGGTAAGTTGGGGCGTGGTCGACTTAACGCAGCAAAAGCGTCACGGGTAAAGTTTGAAGAAGTGGAATTAATGCCGGAACGACAACCATCTGTTCCAGAGGGAATTTTGGTGGTAGCCCCTGCAACAGATGGATTCGGCGAAATCAGACTCTATGACGTTAACGATGGTTACATAGATTCTTTCCAGCCGTTTGGAGCAGTCAGTACAGGATTAAGTTTTGTAGTCGATGATCTGGAAGGGGATGGAAATCCCGAAATTATTATTGGAAAAGATAAGGCACTATTCATCTACAACATGCAGGGTGAAAAATTAAAACGCATTCCACTACGGTCAAATTTCGATAGTAAAATAAATATTGCAGTAGGGGACATGCAAGGGAACGGAGATAAAGAAATTTTCGTAACACATGAAAGCGGCACACAGCTCGTGTGGCTCTACTCAAAAGAAGGATACGATCTTGGTCAATTTGAAGGAGCAGATGAAAAAGTAGATGGATTACGGATCGCTGCTGCAGATGTCACAGGGGATGGCGCAGTGGAAGTAATTGTAGGAACAACCGGTCGATCGAAACATGCGGATGTGTGGGTACACTTATTTGATGGAAATTTGTACACAGCATTTCAAGCGTTCACAGCGGCTGACAAAATGGTTCACAGCGAGGGAGTTTCACTAACTATGGCAGATTTAGACAATGATGGCATTTCAGAAGTAGTCGCGGGGTCACATGCGGGCAACTCTCTCATTCGCAGTTTCACATACTTCGGAGCCTTGACGGGAGAATTTGTCGCCTTTGATGAATCGTTTACTGGTGGAGTACATCTAACTAGCGGAGATCTCGAAGCAGATGGACAGGATGAGATTATTGTGTCAGCTGGCGCTGGCGGCGGTCCGCATGTTAAAATGGTAGACATTCAAGGAAATCTAAAAGACGAATGGTTTGTGTTCGACAACTCATTCCGCGGCGGTGTTCGCGTAGGATTTTCAAAATAAAAAATAAGTCAAAGCGTATGGCACTCTCAAAAGCGTTTGAAAAAAAGAATATTCTCGTCACTGGCGGTGCCGGGTTCATTGGTTCACATTTATGCGAACGGTTAGTGCATGAAAATGCACACGTTATCTGTCTTGATAATTTCCTGAACTCCACGCCAGCGAATATCGAACATATTCTCACAAACCAAGATTTCGCATTCTTAAACGTTGATGTAAATGACCACTTCGACCTAGATTCATTCCAAGAACTTGAAAGGTTCAAAATCAAATTCCAAGGAATTCAAGAAATCTATCATCTCGCATGTCCGACGAGTGCGAAAAATTTTGATCAGTATAAAATAGATACACTTCGTGCAAACAGTGACGGAGCCAAAAATATTTTAGATCTCGCAGTAAAACACAAATCAAAAGTTGTTATTGCATCGTCATCAGTGGTATATGGACCAAGAACTCCTGATCGATTCCAATTTCAGGAAGATTCAGAAGGTATCGTAAATCATCTATCACCACGTGCTTGTTACGATGAAG
>NZCD01000059.1 GCA_002688135.1 Parcubacteria group bacterium | reverse complement strand
TCCATGCGCACTCGGCCTCGCAACACCAACAGCAATTCTAGTCGGAACAGGACGCGCCGCACAACACGGCGTATTCATAAAAAATGGCGAAGCGCTGGAACGTGGTGAAAAAATCGACATCATAATGTTGGATAAAACCGGAACCATTACACAAGGAAAACCCGTCGTGACCGATATTATAGTTGATGGTATAGACGAAGAGGGCTTATTGTCTGTCGCCGCATCAATAGAATCTTCTTCAGAACATCCATTGGCATTATCCATCATCAACAAAGCAAAAGAAGAAGGCGCGGACATTCAAAAAGTACAAAAATTTTCATCTGTAACCGGAAAAGGCATTAAAGGTTTTGTTGACGATATTGAAATTCGCATAGGTCGAAAATCATTCATCGAAGAAGCGACCACTATCTCATCCACACTAATCACCGCAGCTGATCAATATGAACACCAGGCAAAAACAGTAGTGTATGTCATGGTTAATAATACCTGTGTTGGAATCATCGCCATTGCAGATGAAGTGAAAAAGGAATCGAATGAGGCAATCCAACAATTACACGCATTGGGAATCAAAACAGCAATGGTAACTGGAGATAATCAAAAAACAGCAGAAGCTATTGCTCAAAAAGTTGGTGTCACGCAAATTCATGCCGAGGTGTTCCCAAATGATAAATTGAATATAGTAAAAGCAGAACAAAAAGAAGGTCGAAGAATAGCATTTGTCGGAGATGGAATTAATGATGCACCAGCACTCACACAAGCCGATCTCGGAATCGCCATGGGAACAGGAACAGACATCGCTATTGAGGCAGGACAAATTGTATTAGTCGGAGGAGATCCGCTGAAAATTCCAGAAGCAATTAAGCTCTCACGCAGAACATTCAAAACCATCAAACAAAATTTGTTTTGGGCATTTATCTACAACACTGTAGGAATTCCACTCGCCGCACTAGGATTTCTTAATCCAATGTTCGCAGCAGGAGCTATGGCATTCTCATCAATTTCTGTACTCCTTAATTCACTACGCTTAAAACGCGCATAATCGTGAAATAAAAAAGTCATGCTAATCGCATGGCTTTTTTATTATCTCTGATAAATCACCGCAATATCATCACGATATATCTCTCTCCAATGCTCTTGCATATAATCATCAAACACAAAACTCCCCTCAAGCATTCCATCAATATCAATATCTAATATCTTTGTAGCAACCCAATAATCAATCTTCGTAATCGGAGGCAATTCAGCTCCACGCACAGGCCACAAAGCATAACCGACATCATACAAATCAAGCTGTGCTGCAATATCATTCTCCTTCCGAAACATCGTATACTCCTCTAAATATGACAACCCAGTATCCATCGGCTTTTGAGGCATACGTCCATCTACAAACAATAAATGATCCTGTAACATCCAACCCAAATACCCACCCCAATGATATTTATTAAACATATTCAATTCCTTCAACTCTGGATTTTCACGAATATACTGAACTGCACCCCGAGGATATCTATGCGTAACATCAAATACATTGTGATATGAAGTGAGAGACGAGACCGGACTCACCAACACAAAAATCCAAACAAACAAAGCACTCGCCACAACAAACAAAAATCGTGGACACAACTTCTCCTCAAACAATCGAGTATAAAACATTCCAACAATAGGAAACGCAAAAATAATCAATAACGGAACAATACGACGACTAGTCCATGATGTGACCATTAAAATCACCACAACGAACATATATAATTTCACGTGCGGACGCGCATTTTTAACCGAGAAACCAAAATGCACATAGTAAAAAAACAATGAAGCTACCACAAAAACAAAAACCCAAAATGATGGCCAATGAAAAGGATATTGCAAAATCGGCAACCACTCCAAAATCGCTTGATGATAATATGTATTCCCACCATATTCCACCACAATCAATTTCCACAACTCAATACCATATGGCGTGAGAAATGTTGCCACAATACAAGCCAAACCAGACAACACAACATAACCACGATGCGTACCAAACAAACGAAGCAGCAAAACCAAACCAACCAATGCTAATCCCAAAATAAAACTTCCATGAAAATTAGTCCAAATCATCATCAAAACCGGAAAAGCAATAAGTGGCCAAACTTTCTTACGCTCAAATAAAAAATACGAAAATAAAAACAACAACGCAAAAAACAACCAAGAAAAAACCTGTGCTCGAATCCCAAATATATAATTGTTAAATATCAAAATTAACAAATTGAAAATCGCAGCAACACCAAAAAAAATCCAAGGACGAACCGTGCCAACAAATTGCTTCATCAACCAAGTAAGTATCGCAAATGTTGCAACTGCACACACGCTAATAAACATCGCCAAAAACAATAAACCAAATTTTGGATGTAAATCATACAATCCAAAAAAAATCAGATTGGACGCCCATTCATGATCCACCCAAGATTCCCCCAACGTCGGATACGTATAATTTTCAATCCGAGGAACATCTCGATCAGCCACAATATCCTGCCCAACTCGCAAATGCCAACCAAAATCCGGATCATGCGAAGTCACTCCCAGCGCAACAAAAAAAACAAGCTGTACTGCAAACAGCAAAATCCAGGCAAAATGGATTTTTTTCATAGTTTTCATAAAATGATTATAACATTGAAATAAATTCATATCCATGGTTGTATTAAAGGTATGACTGACGAAGATATTGCAAAAAAAGTACAATCTGGCGATATCGAAGCATTTGGGCAATTAGTTGAACGATACGAAGCCAAAATGCAGCGATATATAAAACGGTTTCTCTATAGTTACGAAGATGCGCAAGATACCGTCCAAGATGTATTTATTAAAGCGTACACCAATATCCAAAACTTCAACGCCACGCGGAAATTCTCTCCGTGGCTCTATCGTATTGCTCATAACACATCCATCAACCTCATCAAAAAAAGAGGAAAAGAAGCATTACCATTTTTCGACCCAGACACATTATTCCCCCATCCAGTCGCAAAACAAAAAACAGATGACGCATGGAATGAGCAAGAATTAAGAGCTGCAATCGATTCATGCTTAGACAAGCTCAAACCAAATTATCGCGAACCATTAATCCTATATTATTTTGAAGACATGGATTATAAAAGTATTTCAGATGTGCTACACATCCCAACATCAACGGTCGGCGTACGCATCAATCGAGCGAAGAAAAAGTTACGAGAAATTTACAACAAACCATTCACCAACGCGTCATTGCGAGAAGCGAGGTACGAGCGACGAAGCAATCTATAACAACCATATGAAAAATAAAGACCTAAAAAACAACATCATGAAAACCATCAAAGATGGCGATGTTCAAATGCATTCAAAACAATTCTTTCTCGGCAAAGCACTCCTTTCAATCGTAGGAATCACATTCATCATTCTCGCTATTCTATTTCTCGGAAGTTTCATCGTATTCATGACATCCCAATCAAGCGCATGGGAACTAACAAAATTCGGCACCGCCGGAATTATTTCATTCATCACCTCACTTCCATGGATTATTCTAGGAGTCGGATTATTACTAATCGGAATGCTCGCAAAACTCATCCAAAAATATCCATTCGCATATCACAAACCTATCGTTGCATCAATCGCAATCATAGTCGCCGTTTCAGTTGGCGGAGGATACGCAGTCGCACAAACCTCATTCCACAAAAACATTAACAATCATATTGAAACAGGAAAGCTTAAAGCTGCCGCACCTTTATATAAACGCGCACAAAAACACAATCCAAAAAATCTTCACGCAGGAATCATCTCAGAAATATTCGAAGATGGATTCACTATGAAAACACGACAATATGACAGTATACACGTCATCGTTTCAGACGACACAAAAAAACCACCACAATATGAACCAGCCACAGAAGATAAAATTTCAGTGTTTGGAAAAATCAAAAACGAAAAAATCCACGCACGCGGTATCAAACCAATTTCAAAAAAACGAGAAATCAAAAAACCGAGAAATCAAGTCAAAGCGTCAGATAAACGAGAGCACATAAAACCAAACCCACAAGACATCCGAAAAAAACAACATAGAATCAGAAAAATCCGGTAAATTTTGAACTTTGATCTGTGGTTTTAATCTTTTATTTTTTAGCTTTAATCTTAGCATGAAATAAATCACAAACTCGCTTGTAATAACTATACTGACCGGTCAACACATAGTTATTAATCCAAACCTATGAACAACTTACTAAAAAAAGGAATTATAACAGCGACAGCTGCGACTACAGCAGCAACGGGGTTTCTTGGAACAGCAGCGTTTGCTCAAGAAGTTGAAGCACCAGAAGTGCAACGAGCATCCATCATGGAGCGATTAGCAGAACGATTCAACCTTAATCTCGATGAAGTCAAAACATTCTTTCAAGAAATAAAACAAAAGCGTCATGATAACAAACAAGAAAAGCGTGGAGAAAAAATTGAAGAACGATTGAGAACAGCTGTCGCAAATGGAGATCTTACAGAAGAACAAGCACAACGAATTCTCGCAAAACTACAAGAACTAAAATCAGAAAAAGAAGGATTGCGCGATAGACTCAAAGAGATGACACCAGAAGAACGACGAGAATATCTACAATCTCACAAGGATCGAATCCAAACATGGGCAGAGGAAAACGGCATCGACGCAAAATGGCTCAAGCGTGCAAAGCAACGACATCACAAATATCGCAAAAACAAACAAGGCGACAGAAACGATCGACCACAATTCCGACGCAACGACCAGCGCGATCGCCAAAACAATCAACGCCCACAATTCAACTTCCTCCAAAACCGCACACAAATATAATGAAAAAAAACTTCTCCATCCGGAGAAGTTTTTTATTACTATTACTCAAAACGAAGTGCCTCTATGGGATGTTTCTTTGCTGCAGCACGCGCAGGAAAATATCCAAATATCAAACCAATCGTGGCAGAAACAAATAACCCCAATGCTGCTGCTCCCCACGGAAATGAAAATTGCCAATTTAAATTCAAACCTTGTGATAATCCAACTGAAACCAAAAACGTAATTCCAGTTCCAATCGCAATTCCAATTGCACCACCAGCAGCAGTCAACATAACCGCCTCAATTAAAAACTGTCGCAAAATATCTTTCTGACGCGCTCCAACAGCTTTACGCAAACCAATCTCGCGCGTCCGTTCAGTTACTGAAACCAACATAATATTCATAATTCCCACACCACCAACCAACAATGAAATCGCAGCAACAGAAACTAGAATAGCTTTTAAAACACCAGTAATCGTTCCGATCATCTGCATTAAATCCTCTTGTGAATTCACCTGAAAATCATCATCTTCTGGATCTTCAATATCATGCATCTCACGCAACGTCAGTTGTATATCACGCCTCACTTGCTCCACATGTTCATCAGATTCCGCACGAACAATAATCTCATTAAAATGTTGTTGGCCAGTTATATACTGCATCGCAGTCGTATGTGGAACAATCACACTCTTATCAAAATTCATAAACAACGATTGGCCTTTGTCGCCAAACACACCAATCACGCGCAATTTCTGATCACCAATTTTTATTTTTTTATTCAATCCACTCTCATCCCCAAACAACTCCTCTTCAACATCCGAACCAATCACAGCAACACGATCTCGCGTTTTCACCATATCCTCATCAAAAAAAATACCAAAATTCGGAGTTCCATCCATATGTTCCTCAAATACATGATTCGTTCCATACATCTGCGGATACATCGTCTCCCCTTGATACGACACACTTCCTGGCACAACAACAAACGGCATCACATCAACAACATGTGGAACACGTGATTCATTCAAAATCGCATCCATTT
This sequence comes from Parcubacteria group bacterium, assembly GCA_002688135.1. GTDB lineage: Bacteria > Patescibacteriota > Patescibacteriia > Magasanikbacterales. The sequence continues at coordinate 21,811 of NZCD01000059.1, read as the reverse complement.
CCTTTTGCCCAATCGAATCCAAATAAAACTGATTCACATCCGACGGCCCTTGCGATTCTCGCCCAGGTGCAACACGCAAAGTATTTGAACCCAACGATTCAATCTCACTCAAAATCAAATCCTGTCCACCCTGCCCCACAGCCATCACAATAATAATCGACATAATTCCAATCACAATTCCCAAAATCGTCAAGGCTGAACGAGCCTTATTTGTGATTAAAGCTTTCCATGCAGAAATAAATGTTCTCGTACGAAATCTCATACAACTATTTTCCCATCATGCATACGAATAATACGCTGGGCATGCGCCGCAATATCATCTTCATGCGTAATCAAAATAATAGTATGCCCATGAGCCTGATGTAACTCATCAAATAATTCCATAATCTGCCCACTCGTCACACTATCCAAATTCCCCGTTGGCTCATCTGCAAAAATAATTGATGGTTGCAAAACCAAAGCTCGCGCTATCGCCACACGCTGTTTCTCTCCACCGGATAATTGAGAAGGCTCATGATCAATACGATGCGACAATCCAACTTGCTCAATTACTTTTCTAGCATGTGTATCCCAATTCTTTGCCGGAATATCACTATACATCAATGGCAATTTCACATTTTCAAGCACATTAGTTCTCGGCAACAAATTAAACGACTGAAACACAAAACCCAAATTCTTATTCCGCAAAGCCGCTTTCGCATCCTCATCCAAAGCCGTAACCAATTCCCCATGCAAATGCTGCTCCCCAGCAGTCGATGAATCCAACAACCCTAAAATATGTAACATCGTAGATTTTCCAGAACCAGACGGCCCCATAATCGCAACAAACTCGCCCTTTTCAATAAACAAAGAAACACCACGCAAGGCATGCGTCTCGTTGTCTCCTTGGCCAAAAATCTTAGTGATGTTTTCGAGTTTAATCATACTACAATCTCGTAAAGCGTAATGAGTAAAGCGTAAAGCGCACAAACTCAAATTTGTTTTTTTACTGCCCTGATCAATCCATTTACTAATCTTTTTACATCAACCGCCTTTTTCATTATGTCCTGAAAAGTAACGATATCAATATATTCAAGATCTCGTGCTAAAAATAAAAAATTTTGAACTTCAACAACGGAACCACGTGCTTGAAAATAAAAAAGCTGCTTGTCTTTAAAATGAAATCTTCCAAATCCTTCAGCAATATTTGCTGCGACTGAACTTGAAGATCTCCTAAGCTGACTTGTAACACCAAAAATCTCATCCTTTGGAAATTGCTTCGTAATGCAATAAATCTTAAGAGTCAACGCATGAGCCTTTTTCCAAGCATCAAGATCAAAAAATTCTCGAATAACCATAGCACTAACGCTTTACGCTTTACTCATTACGCTTTACGAAACTTACTTCTCAAATAAAATAATCTCCTCACCCTCCGCTAACTCAAATTCAATCAACTCAATATTTCCATCAGACCCCTTCAAACCTACCACAACTTCATGTTCCACCACACCATCTTTCTCATCAAACGTTCGAATTATTTTCTTATCATCCTTTTTAATAACAGAACGAACAGGCGCAACAACCACACCTTCCTTTGCATCAACAATAATATCTACATTCGCGGTCATACCAGATTGGATACGTTCATCAGCTTCATCAAACAATAACGTCGTTTTATATGTGGGTACTCCCTCAACAAATGTTTCCGCAGTTTCAATCGATGAAACAGATGCAAAAAATTCCTCATCATCACTATACGCATCCAACGTCACAACAGCTTTCTGCCCAACCACAACTTCAGCAATATCAACCTCCGGAATAAATGTCTCGATTTCATATGCACCTTCTGTAGCTATTCGAAATATCGGAGTTCGTGATAATGCAATCTCCCCCACCGTAACATCTCGCTTCAAAACCTTCCCAGAAAGCGGAGATCGAATAACTGTTTTCCCTGCTCGCGCATACAACTGCGAAACAACAGCTTGAGCAGATTTTATATTTGCTAATTGTTGAGCGTATTGTGCTTCAGCTTGTGACACTACAGTTTCTTGCGCCGCAATCACCTCAACTCGTGGACCTGCCAAAGACAATTGATAATCTGCATCAGCTTTTTGCATCGCATTGCGATCAACAACAATTGCCTGCTTATGACTTAACAATGTATTGCGCACACTCTTTATACTGGTCAATGCAGTATCAACAGATGTTCGATAACCATCAAGAGTAATGTCTGAACGAGTACAATCATCTATCAGTGTTTGAGATAATTGCAACAAAAACGTCTCAACTTGAGATACACGAAAAAGTGCATCAGACAAAGTTGCACTCGCATCCAATTCACTCACAGCAACTTGAGATGCAACATCAGCTTGCCATCGATCAATAAATTCTCCAATTAAAGTTCGCTGCCACGCAACATCAGTTTCTAGTTGAGGATCACATGTTGGATAAGACAAAGCAAAAGAGCTATTTTGCTGACCAACAAACAACGAACCAACCGTCGCTCCAACCGCATAATCTATATCAAGCAATGCATCCTGCAAAACATGCGTCGTATCAGAAACTATTTTTTCATAATCTGCAGTTGCAGTACTTAAAGCTGATTGGGCAATCGCAATTTCCTCTGGACGAGATCCACTCATTAATTCTTCCAATTTAATTTCCTGCGCATCAACAGCCGCCACAAGCTGATCTAGACGAGCCTGTTCAGATTCCACTCGAGCTTGAGCCCGCGCAATGTCTGCATAAATATCTCCATTTGATAACACAGCAAGAAGCTGACCTTTGTATACAGCATCACCAACATTCACCAAAACTCGAGCAACCCGACCAGACTGTTCAAATGAAGCATCTACATGCTCAACAGGATGAACCACACCGATCACACTTACATTACGCTGTAAATCAGCACGCACTAATTCGGTGTATTCAAAACTATCCGCCTGCGAACTATCCTTATGAAATACAAATCCTCCTATAAATAATACAATAACTGCGACAAGCCAAAACTTCTTTTTTCGATAAAATTTCATATATAAAATTATCTAGTTGAGATCTAAAAATAATGAAAAAATGCTTTTTTGTCAAGACAAAAAAAATCGAGGCCGTAACCTCGAAAATGAACTATCTCTGAAAGATGCGAACACGCTTAAATGGACCGCGAACCCTCCCGAATTTGGAATAGTGATGTTGCGCTGGACAACGAGTGCATTTTGCATGCACGCGAATATCTCGATCAATCACTTCATCCTTATACGGATGCTGACGCTCAATCACCAATTCCTGTCGCTCCCAATAATGTGAACAAATCAGGGTGTTGAAAAAACGAATGACTCGCTGCATGATACCTCCTTCATGCATTTCAGGGGATGCAAAAGAGTCTATCAGTTTCCTACAATATTGTCAATAACTACATCACTCTTAAAGTCTTTCGCGATCTACGCAATGGGTGACGTTGTACTCGTGGAAAAATCTGCTCCGGACCAACGGTGATACTAAATGACGATTGATCAACACCATCAGCAAGCGTGACAAAATTATTCTCACAACCCCGACAACATAACCGACGCGTTGCACCTGCATCTAGCAAAACAAATGTATCGTGCCTTCCACAACAAGGACAGCCAAACTGATCCGCATCCTCTCTACTCACACAAACAAGATCTGGCATTCTTTTTCTCCTTTTATGATGAATAAACACTGCGCCATATTATAGCAACACATAATTCATGTCAATTAAAAAATCCGGGATTATATCCAGGATTACTTATCGCTTCACATGATGCTTTCGCGACTCGCCATGCTTGTGACGACGACCACACGACTTGCGAAACATTCGATCAGTCTCGCGTGATGCAGAGTCAGAATTATATACCTCACGACCATCATGACGATCGCGCGTATTCAAAACCAAAATTTCAGCACGCGTCCATCGCAATTGTGTTAAAAAATATTTCACACCAGAACGATCTGCATTGAGACTGTGATGTTGCAACTCCTGCGCATACTTTAACATCAGCAATTTCCGAATCGTCAAAAGATCTGTGAGTGCCACACCAAGCCGATACCAATAACGCGGTACGCGACACACCATATCAGTCGGATCATACACTCCGCGCTGTCTAAACAATGCGCGCGCTGCAGCTGTAAGTGAAATCTCTTCAAACCAATCTCGCACTGGCATGCAAACCTCCGTAAATGAACAAGTTAACTCCATTGTGTACCATAATTTCACAAATTGGGTACTTTTATAAAATACAACAATATTAAGGATATGTCAACATTGCAACAAAACACACGAAAAGCTAAACTATATGACTACTTACAATTCACATCTTTATGCCACACAAAGATTCAAAAGGAAGAAATAAAAACCTCGAAGAATTCACACAAAAAAAAGAAGTCGCTGATCGCACATGGGATCGGTTAATGACTGAAATGAGTGAAGATACAAGCCAAAGAAAAATTGAAGCACTCAAAAACACTGTTAAAAATTCATAATCATGAAAAAACACTTCGCCATTAAAATCACAGGAAAAGTTCAAGGGGTATTTTTTAGGCATGAAGCAAAACAGCTGTGTGAAAGTATTGGAGTAACAGGATTTGTACGAAACGAACCAGATGGAAGTGTCTATATTGAAGCAGAAGGACCAGAAGATACACTTCGCGCGTTAGTAAGTTGGTGTTATGATGGAACAGAAGGAGCACAAGTAGAACACGTAGAAGTACGCGAAGGCGACATACAAAATTTCAAAAATTTCTTCATCAACTAAGATAATTTTAAAGAGATTTACATGCGATCTCTTTTTTGGTATAATAAAAGACTTATATACTAACACACATATCTATGAAATATGCAGGATTAAATCCAAAAGCATTTGGATTAGCAGGAGGAATTCTGTGGGGAGCAGGAGTTCTCGTATTAGCCCTATGGGCATCACAAAACCCAGAAGCCTGGGGAGGCGCATTAACAGGAATGATCGCATGGCTTGGTCAATTCTACAAAGGATTAGAACCATCAACACAAGGCGCAATCGTCGGAGGTGTTTGGGGATTCCTAGACGCAGGTATCGGATGTTGGATTTTCGCATGGCTCTACAACAAACTCAATAAATAAACCTATGAACACGCAATTTTATCTTCATTACACAAAATTGCTGTTTGCTGCTGTGTTCATTCTGCATGGAATGCGTGTGCTTAAAAATTGGACATTATTAGTCAACAGAACGCCAATTCCTATGTGGGTCTCTTGGCTCGCCGTACTCATGACTGGCTATTTCGTGTATTCCGCACACAAGCTAAGAAAATGATGTTGTCATAAGTAACATCACCCCGGCGTAGACCAGGATCCAGTAACTAAAAAAATATGAAAACAAAACAATATCTCCATTATACTCTGATCGTTTTCGTGATTGTATTTATAGGCCACGGATTACGAATTCTCAAAAATTGGGACCTGACCATTAATGGAGCGCCTATTCCTATGTGGGTGTCATGGATAGCGGTGGTACTTATTGGATACTTCGCCTACAGCGCATACAAGCTAAAAAAATAAACAAAAACATAATTGATACTAAAATGACTGTGATCACTCACAGTCATTTTATGTTACCGAAAAAATTAGACAATCGAACAAGACCTCGTACACATCATCTCAAAATACGATTGGTCCACCTCGTCATCAACTACGACCGCACACACTGTCCCGCTCGCGCGCATAATCACAAGAACTGCTCACTATCTTGACACCAATACATTTTTCTGATAGTCTCCATACAAGATCTTTCAAAGGAGAAAGTGGTGAAAATTTACACATTGGAAATTTCATGTACAGGCCCCATCGATCCAGAAATGGTCATGATGCTACAATTTGTAGCTAATGGATTAATCGACAAAGATAATCGTCTATCTAGAGATGAAGTAAATGGCGCACCTCCTCAACCGCCCCCCAAAGATAAGAATATTCTGCCCAACTCTCCACATATCGACTTTGAAGAAGTTGATGGGAAAACAATTCTGAAACTATCATCTCCGCACGTACTCGACCTTAAAAAAATCGGTGACTTTCTCTTCAAGGATGAAAGCATCAATGAGGAAAACTTCAAACTCCTCAAAGCAGCATTCGCACGAAATATCGTCCGCCTATTCAATTACACACATGAAGGCAAACTCACACAAACAACCTACGCAAAAAATTAATCCAAATTAATTGCTACACAATTCGTACCAGCAACAGTAAATGGCAAACCAAAGTCAATTGTGAAATGCTCAATATTTCTAAATGTATTTGTTGAACTTCTAGGAGATGACTGCCCACAACTCATGCGCAATCAAGCAAAAGAACTCCAAAGCATCTGTAACAAAACATTCCCCGCAGACACACTAACCGGCCCATAAGGCCGGTTTTTTATTGACAAAATTGCGGAGAAATAGTATACTTCTCGCACGATAATCCCAAAGCGGGAATTTTTTATTATGACAATGCTTTTAATTAGGCTTATTGTCACAGGTATGGAAATCAGAAATATCGCGATCATCGCTCACGTTGATCACGGAAAAACAACACTGACCGACGCACTCATGCGACAAACCGGCATGGTGACCGACGAATCAGTTTCAATGGATTCAAACGCGCTCGAGCAAGAGCGTGGCATTACGATTTATTCAAAAAATACATCTGTCTTTTATAAGGATACAAAAATCAATATTGTTGATACGCCAGGCCACGCAGATTTCGGATCAGAAGTTGAACGTGTATTGCGATCTATTGATTCAGTATTACTTGTTGTTGATGCGCAAGAAGGTCCGATGCCACAAACAAAATTTGTATTACGCAAAGCTTTGGAGCTTGGTCTCAAGCCAATCGTCATTTTAAATAAGATTGATAAACCAGCAGCTCGTCCTGAATGGGCACACGACAAGGTATTGGAATTATTCATGGATCTCGGTGCAAATGATGAGCAATTAGATTTCACCACGCTATACGCAATCGCAAAAGCTGGAACTGCAGTAAATAATCTTGAAGATGAACACAAAGATTTGATGCCAATTTTGGATGCAGTTTTGAAACATGTACAACCAGCACCACAAGACACACAAGCTCCTTTTGCTTTCCAGCCATTCAATCTTGCATATGATAATTATGTGGGACGTATGGGAATTGGTCGTGTGTATCAAGGAACAATCTCAGCTGGCGATTCTGTATTTATCAAAAAACATGATGGCACAAACACTCCTGGAAAGATCGGAAAGCTTTTTACATTCGAAGGAACACAACGCAAAGAAGTTAAAACAGTCGAAGCTGGAGACATTGTCATGATGGCAGGACTTCCTTCTATTTATATTGGCGACACAATTGCAACAGATGAAAATCAAGAACTTCTCCCTGCAATTAAAATCGACGAACCAACAATCTCTTTAAATTTTCTCGTGAACAATTCACCTTTTGCAGGACGAGATGGAACATACGTTACGGGACAACAAATCAAAGAACGACTCGAAAAAGAGTTAGAAGTTAATGTCGGATTAAAGATTGATTTTTCTGCAAAGGAATATTCAAAGGTATATGGACGCGGAGAATTACACGTCGCAATCTTGTTAGAAAACATGAGACGCGAAGGATTTGAAGTTCAAGTCTCGCAACCACAAGTAATTATCAAAGAAGAAGACGGACAAAAAGTTGAGCCATTTGAATTAGTAACAATTGATGTTCCAGAAGAATTTTCTGGATCAATCATAGAAAAATTATCCAAAAGAAAAGGTCGCATGATCAACATGCAACCGGAACAAGCAGGCGTACGATTAATTTTTGAAATCCCAACACGCGGATTACTCGGCTATCGCGGAGAATTTATTGTTGATACAAAAGGTGAAGGGATTTTGTGTAATGAAGTTATCGGATTTAAACCACATGCAGGTGAAATCATAAAACGAGATACAGGATCCATGATTTCTATGGCAACAGGAAAAGCACTCGCCTACTCACTCGACAATCTGCAAACCCGCGGCACACTTCGCATCAAACCAACCGACGAAATCTATGAAGGACAAGTAATCGGAGGAACTTCAAAAGGCGAAGACATGACTGTAAATCCTACAAAAGGAAAACAGCTCACCAACATGCGATCTTCCGGAGCTGACGCAGCAATCAACCTAACACCACCACAAGAACTCACACTGGAGTTAGGTCTAGAAGTCATGAACGAAGATGAATATCTCGAAGTCACTCCAAAACACATCAGATTAAGAAAACAACATCTCAAAGAAAACGAACGCAAACTTCACACAAAAAATAAATAATTAAGAAAACAGCGAGAATATCCAAAGCTGTTTTTTTAGTTAAACAAATATTTCATCAAACGAGTATTATTTTGCGCGTCCAGATGATCCGCATCAACAAATCCTGTGGGCAATCCATCAAATAATACCACATCAGATAAGTCATGCACCACAACATTGCGCTCCCCTAACATCACACGAAATGCAGTTCCAAATGCATCATATGAAGTATCAATTCGGAGTTGCTCTTGAGTTAACGGATGAATCGGCAAAATAATCACATCAACCGCAATCTCATGTTCTGAAGCATATGCAAGTGTCTTATCAAAATACCTCACATACCTCTCATTCGGAACCTCAACCCCATCAAAAAATGCAAACATGCGATCATAATTATCCGGAACATACGTCACATCATGTGTTGATGTCGGAACTTCCATAAACCCACGATCATCAAATGAGTAAGTTGGAGCAACGCCTTTAAAAACCTGATTATATACAGATCGATACATATCTCTCACATAATCAGAATTAAATTTCTTTAAAAAAATCCATACAGGATTAAAATCTCGTGCAGACGAATCAGAATCGTCCATAACATATTTTCGCAATCGTGGATTCGTGCTGATATCGGGATGACGTTGATTCACAAACGACGCAGGAGAAATTGCCAAAATAATTTTCTCTGGCTGCACATTCAACTCCTCAACCGCATACCGCAACAATGCATAATGATCATTCGGATACGCACCACCAACAGAAAGATTAAACGCATCATCAGAAATAAATCGAGGATCCAAACCAAACGCAATCGACGACCCAAAAATCAAAACATCAACACCCTCATCAGCTGCCAATAAATCCGTCTTCACCGTACGATCCTTTAATACAATCGGTGCAATAACCCCTGTCTCAAAATCACCATACGGATCAATCAACAAGACCGTTACAAAAAACACTACAATAATTCCCACAATCGCCAACACAAAAACAAGCGTAAACCGCCCCTCCGGCGTTCGCACACTTCGACGTAATCTTTGAGAAAATAACTCTGATGACATAGAACCTAGAGAATATCATTCACACAGGCTTTGATCAATTAGAGTTATTCTAGTAATCTGCACACATATGAAAACACTGATTTTGATTCCTACATACAATGAAGCAGAAAATATCGCATCTCTTATGGAAGCAATTCCAAATAATATAAATGTGCCTGTAATTGATGTGGTGATTTTGCCGATTCATCCGCTAACTCAAGAGCAACTCCGAATTGATACTCCATACGATAATTTTAGAACCGCATTTCATGGAATCTCCCTCAACAAAAACTACCCCCACAACTACATCACCGCCATCCGCTACGCAAAAAAACTTAATAGAGCCCAATTAGCAAATACATACGAAAGAATCCTTCAGAAGATAAACAAATAAACGATCTTGACAAATCGACAATACCATGTTAGATTGCAACCAACGTTCATTGTGAGGCTTAAACATGTTCAAAGGAATTAGGATTAATCTAACCGGTCCGATCTGTACATGCAAAAAAGAGAACCTAGACTGGTCAATCAATCAAACTAAAAACAAGATCAATCTAATTATTGAATGTAACACATGTAAAACAAGATTGTTTACACCTCACGAAAAATTCTTTGCAGTATTCAAACTTGAAACACCATACCCAGAGTCGGAAAAATCAAGCAAGCCAGAAAGGAATGGAATACTCATTCTCCTCAAGCCAGAACAAAACAGTCCCCGAGAGTAGCACAAAATCTTCCATGGAAGATTTTTTAATACCTTGACACCCACTTACACCCACCCTATAATACCCAACTACTCACATAACACATAAAAATAACATATGGGAAACAGAGACATGCCCTCTGGGCAAGAAGAACAAAAATCGCCTCTGGAAAATAAATTTTCAGCACTCGAAGGAGAAGCCCAAAGAGCACACTTTAACCTACAAGACACAGGTGATAGATCACAATCAAAAGCAGTAATGGAAAAACTCACTACCCTAAAAACAGAAGTGGAAGAGGGTGACGATGAAGGAAAAGAAGAGCTTCTCAAAAAAATCGATCAAAAAATCAACGGAATCAAAATCGATTTCATGACATACTAATCAATCTTAAAACACTCCTCTAGGAGTGTTTTTTGATAGAATCGTCTACATGCTAATCATTGACAAACTCAAGCACATACAATTCGATGCAGACATATTAGATAAATCAACCACAAATGGAATCGAAAAAAATCCAACCCACAGAAACCGTACTTAAAAAACAAGAAGAACTAAAAAAATAATTATTTTAATTATCATAAATTATGACAACAACAGACGAGCTAAAAAAAGCTGCGGAAGAAGCTGGAGCTTCACAAGCCGAACAAATTGAAGCCGTGAAAGTATTACAAAATGCAATCGCTCAAACACACACAGAAATTGCAAAAGAAAAAGATAAAGAACGAGTTGAAGAAATAAAAGAGAGCTTAGAAGACAACAACTAATCATATGCAAAATTTCGAAATTCCATCAGACAAACAAGAAAAAAAACCAACACAAGAAACTCAAGCATCGCCAGAACAACTAGATATAGCTTTTAAAGAATTAACAAGCGACGTTACTGAAATCCAAAACATGCAACCAGAACAACGACGTGATTTTATAGATCGATTACAAAACAATCTACAAGGAATCGCAACAACCCCAGGAACTATCGCAATCGCACTACTTTCAACACTCGAACACCTTTTTACAGACAAACAATAGATCAAAATTAAACAAAAACTCACCTATCAGTGAGTTTTTTTAATAAGTTAAACTAGCAAATGATGCACAAAACAAATCACTCCTAAGAAAAAAATCGATCAAAGTGTTTCTGCATAATACCTACGGCAAACTCATCGGCAACCACTTCAGAAGGTAAATCACGATAAGCCCGAGCTTGCGCATCAAGCATCACTTCAGGAGAATCATAACCCTGTTGAGCAAGTGCATCCTTATTAGCCTCAAACCATAATGCTAACTGCCCACCAGGAACAAAAGCATGTCTGGCACGAGAAGGAGCCCAACCAGGAAGTGGAAGAGTCGCCATTTCATCAAACCGTTTTTTCCTCTTCACCTCCCCATCAGGTACGTTTTCAAGATAATCATACGCATGCCCCATTTCGTGCAAAAATATAAAAGCTGCCAAAGATGATGGTGTCATATCCTCAAACGAAACCCCTATTCTTTCAGCACACAAACTAATAGATGATGTATATTCTCTCATCAGACCATCAAAATGCTCGAGACCAGAATCAACATTCATGACAACCATTGGCCTACCAGTTTCACTCCTTGATTGATGCCGAACAAACCCACCAATTTTACCCAGCTTCGGATATGCATCTGGTCCAGCCGCAATAACATCAACACCCGCAACCTCAAGAAATTCAGCCAAAGCAAATTCATAGCTATCTGCTAACACAGAACCCAACTCACCACGCCCTCGCAATGACTCAATAGTTTTTTGCACTGAATCCAATTGATCATTATTGGAAATCTCCTTACGCTGTTGTGAAGCACTCTCAAAACCCATAATTTTTTTTAAATACACAAAAAATAATACTACAAATGCCCAGAATCAAAACCACGAACCAACCGTTGGAACTCTAACTCTTCAGACGACCGAACCTCAACACCTTCCAAAATAGTTCCTGCAACGCGAGCCCCAATATCGTCAATTTGCGATTCAGGCACAAAAATAGCTGTCACTTCAGAAAGATCAATACCATCTTCTGAATACAATCGCTTCTCCCAATTCACATTAAGCGGATTTGTTCCATCAGAACTCAAGGGGGGCAAAGAGTCCTTATTAAAAACAAAAGTAACACCCTTCGCACTTGGCATAACATTACGAGACAACCCATTCTTCATGTTCTGAAAAAACTTAAGCAGCTCCTCTTTAGTTTGAATCGTTCCGCCGCCCCGCTGTTGAACATATTCCACTGCTTTTTCTCGCAATTCAGCCGAGTCCCAAAATTTATCAGACAATTCTTGCACAGGATCATGATATTCAGATGATGATAAACGCTTCTCTCCTCCTGGAGATTTAACATCATCCCACAGCACATGATATGCAAGACCTAAATCAGAATCAGAATCAGTCAGATAGACCCCCCTTTCAACAACACCAGAATCAGCGTGATCAACATCTTGAACTATCCGACCAGCAGACAAAATCTGATTAAAAACATGGTCTGGAGTCGTATGCAACAGCTTCCCCGATAAATCAAGCAGTTGATCAAGATTGCCCTCTTTATTCCCAAGAATTTGCTCCGCATACAAAAAATCATCTTCGGATAACAATTGAGAGAAAGCATGTATTCGTTTCAAATCCTTCAAACGCAAAGCAGCAACCTCCTTATCACGCATCACATCATCAACCAAACGACTGCGTAACTGCTCCTGCATTTCCAAACTCAATGAACCACCAGCCTTAGGCGACAACACAGCGATACGATCATCACAATCGCTCTTCAACCGCTTTTCATCCACGTCAAAAACCGCCACCTCTTCTAATGCGGCAATCTCCCGAGAGATAGCCGATGCCCTCATTTCAACATATTCAGACGGACTCGATTCTTGAGGACTGGAAACCTCATATTTTTTATCACTTTTTTCTAACATATTAACGACAGAACAAAAGCATAACACAAAACAACCAAAACAAAAAATACACCTCTCGATGAGCTCTTCACTGGCCTGCGCTCCGTAGCTCGTGTCCTTCGCAACCTTAACGAAGTAAGTAAGCCGCCTAGCACATCTCACATTCAAAATAGAACTCTCTCTAATCATTGACGAACTCAAACACATGTGCTATATTCCCACATGATAGCTGAAACGGAGAAAATCATGACTAAAGATGAATTAATGGATTGGGACACACATACACCACTTGTATATGCCGGTGTTGTCCGAGCTGACTACCCAGACGTTCCGGGACGAGAAGCATACTCCATTCGATACCTGTTCATTCCACACGACCAAACAAACGCTGATGTATCTCAAGCATCACAACATCGTCTTGATGCATACCTTGAATACGAACCCGGCGTATGGTCTGGTCCATACTTGACTGAAAACGTACGATGCAGATGCGGCGGAACAGCCTATGCAAAAGGCGTAGCTGGAAAAGCAGAACTCACCGTTCTCACATCAATCAAAATTCCACGCGCAATCTTCATTGCCGCACAGCAATTCATTCTGGCACAAGAAGCATTAAATCTTCTCGGACTTGATATCAATGAATCCATCAACGAATCATACGATGAAGTACCAGAAGAAGAAGATTAAAATTCCAAATTCTGGAATTTTTTTATTCCAAACAAAAAAACCGACAAGGTAAGTTCTTCGACCTATCCTTTTATAAAACGTTCTTTATTTGATCCCACGTCACTCCACTCACCACTTCAATCTCTTTCAAAATATACTTCAAAGTACATTTATCCAACCGCATAGGAATCGTAACGCTCTTGTGCGTCGCAGGCCATCCAGCCTTAAAATGACTCCCATCACCACCACGCACATCAATCAAAAAACCAAGACGAACAAGCGCCTTGATAAATTTCTTTCTCTTAATTTCACCCGGAAGATCACTAAGCGAAGGCATACTCCTTTTTCGTATCACCCACACGCTTCAGCCCCGCTTGCTTATGATACACCGCAGGAACACCGAATGATGTCAAAATCGCATCTTGAATATTTTGCTCCAATTCATCACGATCTTTACAAGATGTCACAATTGAACCTTGCCTAAAATTCCGACTTACTGCAACAAACATTCCACCCTCTTCATGAACCTCAAACTGAATCGGTCCACACATGCGAAAATACTGACTCAACTCAAACAATTCTGCAGGAACAGACTTACCTAAAAAAACTTTTCGCAATGCATCTTTAATATGCTTCATCATATTCATATATCCTCATTCTATACGCTAAAAAACCCAAAGTCAATGCACTCTCCAAGCGAAATAAAACTACACGGAGTCGAATTAGAATCAATCTTCTCTAAGCAATAAAACTCCTTTTGGGAGTCTTTTTGCATGGGGCCGCCTAGCGGACGTTATTCGAACTGCAATTCTTAAGAACCCTAACCTTTGTATAAATCGTGTCCTCCGACTTCAAAAAACACAACAAGAACATATCCGTCATATTCTTGAAAAATAATCCGAATATCGCCAGTTACCCATATTGCTCTTTTATCACTCATAAAACCACACAACGAATGATTCCTCAATGACACAGCGAGAGGATCTTCCCTAAAAATTCGAATCACCCTCTTCACTTTCTTCTTGATGGGTTCAGGCAACTTCTTATATTGCTTCTCATACCTTCTGTGAAATTTGATCTTCATAGAGAATCAAGGTAATCGAACACCTCATCTCCCTCTAATTCAGGAGAGGTGTTGATACCACGCTCAGCCTCACGAGCCGCCTGAATGATTGAGGCTTCTTGCTCCAAGGTTAATCCATTTTCAGTTAGCAACAAAAATGGCACACCCTTCACCTCGACAGCTTTTTCCAAATACAATTTCACCGCCGTTGTCATGTCCAAACCAAGTTTCTCAAAAACTTTCTTAGCGCGCTTTTTTAGTTTCTCATCTACACGAATTTGTAAGGTAGTGGTCATATCATATGTATTATTTTCTATACAAACACAATAACACACATGTAATGACATCGTCAATACAAATGAAAAACACAAAACAAAAAGATTCCTCTTGAGAGTTTTTTTACATGAGGCCGTCTAGCGCATGACGTTCGAACTGAAATTTTGATAAACACCAATAAAAACGCAAATATATACACCTGACAGTTGACAAAAGAAGGAAAAAATGGTATTGTACTCTAAGTGTCTATGACGATAGGAGGTATATCATGTCAAGCATCATCACTGTCTACAACGAAGCGGAATGGATGCGGGCTGAAATCGAGCGTCACAAAGCAGCAATTGAGTACGAACGCAGTGGCGACCTAAAAACACGCACCGCGGACAGCAAACAACTTGCCGCCGAAATCAAAAAGCTGTGCAGCGCACTGGCACAAGCCAGCACGCCCACATGCACATTCGAATTCGTCCTCATGTCGGCATTCGGAGGTCACGGAACCCCCGCCATCAGAATCACGACCGAAGCCGGTGCATCAATCATTACAGGACACGACCAAACAGACGACAGCAGTTACGCAAGCGTCAGCTTCAATGGGTACTACCTATATTGGAATCTATAATCACAAACACCCCGCGCACAGCAGGGCTTTTTTATTCCAACCAAACAACACTCCGAACAAAACACAATTCACCATTACCTAACTAAAATTCCAAATTACCTAAGCAAAAAGACTCCTTTCGGGAGTCTTTTTGCATGGGGCCGCCTAGCGCATGACGTTCGAACTGAAATATTGCTGAATACTGGCGAAACCACGAATATACACGCCTGAGGGTTGACTAACCCCAAAAAATGTGACACTATAAAATCGTACTATAATAGGGAATTCAAGATGCTATACGAATTTTGCCTCACTAGTGACGGCACTGTCGATCTGGAAACCTACAACGAGGAGAAACCCAATAATCCCCGCGATGAAGACGTAATCTGGTTTTTGGAAGGAGATATCCTGTGTCGATTCTTTGGAAAAAAATGCCGAGGAAAACAACTTGTCATTCGCACCAAAGCAAGACTAAATGAATGGTACACCCCAGAAGACGGAGAAGACAATGAGTCTGGGGTATACTTCATCACACGAGACGAAGGAGTGATGACGGCCATGCTAATAGCCTTACAGCTCGGCTGGAAACTCGGAAAAAAGATCGTAAAAAATAGAATTGAGAACGCACTCAATCCACACGATAAACAATCAAACCCTATATACGCAGACCTCAACGAGACGATGGATACGGTCGGTAATCACAACTCCGCGAGCATACAAGCAGATCTAATAGTTCAAACACTCGATACGAATCTGTGAGACGAAAAGCATAGCAATCGATCGCGTGATTCCTCGCTATCCTAAACATACCACCCTCTAGTGGGTGGTCTTTTTTTATTCCAAACGAAAAACCCACCAACAGGTGAGTTCTTCGACGTGTCTTTCGTAGCTTTAGCGAAGAGGGATGGGCCGCCTAGTGCATGATGTTCGAACTGTAATCTGCCACAATATTGACAAATGCTATGAAAAAACATACTATTTAATGTGACTGAAGCAAGGAGAGGTACAATGACAGAGACACAGCAACTATTAAAGTTCTTTTTCGAGGCAATGAACGCTGGATGGGCACAAGAAACTATTGAAAAAATCGGTATGCCCAACATGCCATGCTATAAGGCAATTCCGTTTCGAAGCGGAAATTTGTACTTACTGGATAACTACTGTGTCGGTGCAAACGACAAATCTGCTGGAACTACAACCATTTGGCTGGGTGACGTACCAATTTGGTTTATGAGTTACGGCGGCTATTATAAAAAATCCGCCATACCTTTTTTGAAAAAAGCACTCAAAAAAACGTATGAGGCACATAGGTTTGTCGGAGCCCGAGGCCCACTTGTGTACGCTGAAAATCATCTTGTTTACGTTAATCGTCCAAACACAGATGATTTCAAAAAATTTGATGGTCGAGAAGAAATTTTCGATACCAAAACAGGTCTTTCGTTAGGGTGGCATGAGTATTGGGGCATGACTCTAAAATAAAACTGCACGAAATATCGTGCTTTTTTTATTCCAAACGAAAAACCCACCAAAAGGTGAGTTATTCGATGGGCGATCGAGCGGAATTGAACCGCCGCTAGCAGTACCACAAACTGCTGTGCTAACCATTACACCACGACCGCCATGAATTGTGGTCATTATTTTAACATATCGAGAGTAAACGTCAATCTTTGACTCTTGAGACTAGCATAGCTAATATGGATGTTATGTTCGCGTGGCCACGAAAAAAATACGAAACTCTTAATACGATCTATATTTATAAAGATCGCCTACTTCACAATTTCAAAAAAATTCAGGAGTGGGCAGGAAATAAGAAAATTGGAATTGTAGTTAAAAGCAATGGATACGGTCACGGCATTATAGAAATAGCCAAAATCGTCGATAATCAAAACATTGAATTTATTTTCGCAGATTCTACATACGAAGCACTTCGTCTCAAAGATGCAGGAATCAAAACTCCGATTCTCATTCTCGGATTCACACGTCCAGAAAATCTACAAAAGAAAAAGTATCCGTTTGCTTTCATGGCTCATTCCAAAGAATCCTTAGAAACCATTCACAAAACACAACCACAATCTCCCATACATCTATTTTTTAATACAGGAATGAACCGCGAAGGTTTTGATATCGATGAATTAAATTGGATCACAAAATTCATCACAGAAAAAAACGCAAATATCGAGGGCATAGCATCACATTTCGCAGAAGCAGACTATATGATGCCCACACAACTCACGCACTCCCAAGTCGATACGTTTCAAAAAATCATCAATCATTTTGAAAACAAAAAAATCCCCCTCAAATACACCTACATGGACGCAAGCAACTCGATTGTATTCGGATTAGAAAATCCAGGAAATCTCATACGAGCAGGACGTGTCCTATATGGAACAGGAAAAGATCATCCAAAATACGAAGAATTAAAACCCGCATTAGAACTCGTTTCACGAATAGTTCAAATCAGAACAATCAGAGCCGGCGAAACCGTAGGGTACGCAAGCAATTTCCGAGCACCAACCGATATGAAAATCGCCCTCATCCCAATCGGCTATCAAGAAGGATTAGAGCGGCGACTTTCAAACAAAGGTTTCATGATTGTAGACGGAACCATCTGCAACATCGTAGGAAACATCAGTATGAATTACTCCACCATAAATATTTCTCACGTCGAAGCAAAAGTTGGCGACGAAGTAATCGTATATTCAAAAGAAAAATCCGACCCAAACTCACTCGCGCAAACCGCAAAACTCTGCAACACAATAGAACACGAAATCCTCACACGACTAAACCACACCGTTCGCAGAATCGTAAAATAAAATCGCCTTTTCATAGGCGATTTTATCCTCGACGAAGGTCGACGGATCCACAAGCTTCTTAAGCGCGTCATCCTGAGCGTTTAGTTTAAAAATTTTTTCTTTTGAGCCTGTCCTCGCGAAGGCGGGGGAAGGATCCCGTGGTAGACTGACGAGATCCTTCGACTGCACTCCGCTATCGCTTCGTGTCGCTCAAGATGACAAGGCTACTAACTTCTCTCTCAACCCATGCAAAACTTTTAATTCTTCAATTCCTTGCTCAAATGTTACTTCTGGTTCCCACCCAATTAATCCTTTTGCTTTAGAATTATCCGCGCGAACTTCAAAAACTTCACCAGGACGTTTCGGCATAAATTCAATTTCACCACCGATCATTTCAGCAACTTTTTTGATTTCATAACTTACACCAGTTCCGATATTCAAAATCTCACCGCGTCCTACATTATCAGATGACATAGCCAACAAATTCGCTCGCACCACATCTTTAACATTCGTAAAATCTCTTCGCTGCAAACCATCCCCAACAATTGGCATCTTTAAACCCTTTTCAGCCTTCCCACAAAAAATCCCAATCACCGTCGCATACGCCCCATCCATATCCGTCGTCTGACGAGGACCATACACATTAAAATATCTCAAACTCACCGTTTCCAAATCATAAAATTCCGGCATCATCGCACAATACTTCTCGCCAACAAATTTCATAACAGCGTAGGGAATAATCGGCGAAGCTTCCATATCTTCCGTAACAGGCATCACATCCTTCGCGCCATATGCACTAGACGATGCACTATAAACCACACGACGAACACCACAATCCCGCGCCGCCAACAACACATGCAATGTCCCAGTAGTATTAGAATGATGCGTCAACAAAGGCTCCGCAATCGAATACTGCATCCGTGCCTGCGCTGCCAAATGAAAAACCCCATCAGCTCCCTCAAAAACTTTTTTCAATCCTTCAATATCTGAAAGATCCATCTCATGAAACGTCGCATCTCGATTAATATGATCACGCTTTCCCGAAGACAAATCATCAACAATATGAACCTCATCGCCGCGAGCAATCAACGCATCAACCACATGAGACCCAACAAATCCAGCCCCTCCAGTTACAATATATTTCATATTCACAAGTATTAAGTACAAAATCGTAACATTCCATATCACCCAGGTCAAATAAAAAACCCCGCGTACGGGAGATCATATCACATTTTCTTCCGCCACAACCGTCTGGCACAATCAACAATACCAAACACAGCCAACAAACCCAACCCACCCATAATAGCCAATTCCAAAGGACTCATCATAAAATATTATAAACAAAAACACCCTTAAGAACAAGGATGTTTTTATTTACCCCCGGTAAGAATCTCTACGATACCCCTGAGCGAGGTACGAGTGAGTGGGGTGGAACTTACATATTTATGAGGAAACAAAAAACATCCTCGCAAGCAAGAATGTTTTTGGTACCCCCGGTAAGAATCGAACTTACATATCAAGCTTAGAAGGCTTGCGTTCTATCCATTGAACTACGGGGGCCTAGCTCGCAATAACGTTTTGATCACAAACTTTCAGATGAAGAATTTAGCCTTCATATGGAAGTTTTGGCAAAACAGGTATTGCGAGATAGGTCCTATGGGCTCAAATTGTCATCCCGGCGAAGGCCGGGATGACACATTGGTCGAGTTCTAATCTTTTTTATCATGAAACCGCTTATGGACTTCTTTCAAATGCTTATCACTAACATGCGTATACACCTGCGTCGTCGTAATCGAAGAATGCCCTAACAATGCCTGTACACTACGCAAATCAGCGCCATTACGCAAGAGGTCGGTAGCAAATGAATGTCGCAACGCATGCGGAGAAATCTTTCGCGTAATCCCCGCCTCTTTTGCATATCGATCAACAATCCGCTGAATTGTTCGTGGCGTTAATCCTGTAGATTTCTTCTTTTTCTCACCATCTACAACATGCTTCTGTGCAGCAACTAACGCACGCTTCTTTTTTGCTGGATCATGCGACACAAACAAATACGGATTCAAATCCTCACGCTTTTTCAGATATCGACTAATCGCTTTTTTCGCTCGTTCCGATAAAAACACAATTCTCATTTTCCTACCTTTCCCTCGCACCGTAAAATCATCACGCTTCAAATTAACATCTTCTTTTTTCAATCCAACTAATTCCGAAACTCGCAATCCAGTCGAAAACAATAATTCCAAAATCGCAGCATCCCGCAAATTCACAATATTCACATCTCCTTTAAGCGGCGCTCGCAACAATCGCATCACATCCGAACCTTCCATAAAATTCACCTGCCGATCTGCAATCTTCGCCAACTCAACCTTCTCCGGAGCAAGCGCCTTAATATCCATCTTCGCGCAATATCCCAAAAAACTCCGCAACGCAATCAAATGATAATTCTGCGTGGAAGGGGACAACGTCTTCCCCTTCGCAGTTTTCTTCCGATGTAACCACATCCGAAATTTCCGCACATCATCCTTGCTAATCTGCGAAGTCTTCTGCAATTTCGAAAACCTCATAAACCTCCTCAAATACAAAGCATAATTCCGCCGCGTCAAAACACTCCGATTTCTCTCAACCTCAAGATAATCCAAAAACTGCTTCATAGTTTTCAACAACTGTGATTCAGACATAGACATACATTATACGACACTTGACTATACTTTCACAGTCGATATAATAAACATAATATGCTGGATCAAAATGACAAAACAGAAATCAGAACTATCGTCACAGAAGTAATTGACGGAGTCGTAAGAGAAGCGATTCTCCCGGGTTTTGCAAGTGTAGAATCAAGACTGGACGGTGTAGAATCAAGACTGGACGGTGTAGAATCAAGACTGGACAGAGTCGAGCGAAAAATCACAACCATGCCAGATCGAGACGATCTTGACCGCGCGACAGCGGATATCAAAGGAAGTCTCAATGAAAAACTAAGAAAACAACAGAATCAAATCGGATTACTTCTAGACTACCTCAAAGACGCAAACGTACTAAAAGACAGCCAAATAATAGAATTACGAAAATTCGATTTATTCCCATCAATGCAATAATTGACAAAAAAAGAAAAATCATATACTATAACCCCACTTAATTAGAGCTATTCGGGACACGCCCTGAATCAGCCGTAACAAAGAATCCCTCAAAAGATTCTAGACGCGTGTATGATGACCAAACGACAAAAGCAGAACATCATCGAGAAGTTCCGCACCCACGAATCGGATACCGGTTCACCAGAGGTTCAAATCGCGATCCTCACACATGAGATCAAATATCTCACAAAACATTTACAAGAACACAAGAAAGATCATTCCTCACGACGAGGATTGCTCCGCAAAGTATCAGAACGTCGTCGACTCCTTCGATACCTCGAACGAGAAGACAAAAAACGTTGGGAAAAATTGGTAGAAGCGCTCAAGCTCAACAAAGCTGTCGTAGCACAACCAACCAAGCCAATCCCG
>NZCD01000058.1 GCA_002688135.1 Parcubacteria group bacterium | reverse complement strand
TCATCCGGCGTTGAACTATCCACAAGAATACGATCCAACGGACAACCAATTGCCTTTTCAATCTCACGAATGAAATCATGCACACAATATCCGCGCGTATCACCATTTTGTGTCATGGTATTACACACAAACACTTTCGGAGCTCGAGACTGCTGCAGCAAATCCGCAACCCCTGGAACCTTCATAACCGGCAACAAGCTGGTATACAAACTTCCTGGCGCAATCACAATGACATCAGCCTCCATGAGCGCTTCCTTGGCTGGAGCACACACATAAGCTGTGGAAGGCTCAATAGAAAGCGACTCAATCATCGCTTCCCCGTGATACGCATCAATCGCAGCTTCACCCTTACGAGTTGTACCATCAGAATAATGCGCATTAATCTTCATGCGAGCAAATGTCACAGGTAAAACTGTATGCTGCACACACAACATCGCAGAAAGCGTCCGCACCGCAGAAAGCATATTTCCGGTATGCGACGCATGTGATGCAATCAACAAATTCCCAATCGTGTGATCTTGAAACTTGCCATCCTCAAATCGATGCAACAAAAACTCTCGCACAAAATCCGGATCCATTTCCGAAAGCGCAAGTACAGCTTTCAACAAATCACCAGGAGGAAGCACACCATGTGTGTCACGCAATTCCCCAGACGATCCACCTGAATCCGCAACACTCACAACAGCTTTAATATCTACACTCGGCATCAACTTCAACGCGCGCAACAATGCATAATGACCAGTGCCACCACCAATTGTCGCGACCTTCAGGGGTTCGGTCATGACTCTCTCCTTTAGGAACCATCAACGTAAAGACCAGGAAAACCATCTTATATCAAATCTATATATATGTGAAGACCTAAAAAAAGATGCGGCTAATAACCACATCACATAAAAATCTATTGATCTAGAAAGTGACAAACACCAGCATAATGCCGATAATTCTCAAGCCAATCTCGCCACCTCTTTTCCTCTGTCGAAAATGTCGGATGTCCGAGTCGAACTTCCTCGACAATAAAAAGCAGATAACCCACTTTCTCACACACATCCCAAAATTCGATTTCCCGATCAGTGAAAACTCCAGCAGGAGCACCGTCAGGAGGAAGCGGAAAATGACGCTCGCAGTCGGCAGGAACGATCGCGCGCATCAACTTCTGATACGCTTCAACCTCTTCACGCTCATCTTCTTCAGTCTTATCATCAAAAAGCACATCACCATTCACAGACTCACCAATATCATGGTTATTAGCTGCCTGCAAAATGACATACTTTCGAATATCCGTCAGATCACCAAACTCTTCTTCAAGAGCAAGCATGAACTGTACAACCCATGACATCTTGAAGGCATGCATGAGAACATTCTCATCTGTACAGCCCCGACCCTTCCAACGCTTCTCAGCTATTAGGCCAACAAGCAACTCTCTCAACCATCGTTCCAGCGACATGCGCACCTCCTCTCTCGTCAAAATGAACAGAAGTGCAACGTACCAAATCCATATCACACCAACAAGTGTATAACTCGATATTCAAAACATGTTGATACACATTGCCAACAAAACTTAAATGTGAAAAACTAATGTTCTATGAGTCTCAAACTCTACAACACCAAAACGCGATCAAAAGACGAATTCAAACCGCTTTCCAAGAAAAAAGTTGGTATGTATAGCTGTGGACCAACCGTGTATTCGTCAGCACACATCGGAAACATGCGATCATTCACGATGGCTGATATCTTAAAACGCACACTCTTATTTTTGGGATATGATGTAAAACATGTCATGAATATCACAGATGTAGGACATCTCATAAGCGAAACAGATCAAGATAAAATGGAAGAAGCTGCAAAACGAGAAAAAAAATCAGCACAAGAAATCGCACAATTCTATACTGACGAATTCATGAATGACATGAAAGAACTCAATCTCTTACCGGCAGATGTATTTCCCAAAGCTACCGAACATATCGAGGAACAAATCGAATTGGTAAAAATATTAGAAGAAAAAGGACTCACATATAAAATTTCAGACGGCATTTACTTCGATACTTCCAAATTTCCAGAATACGGAAAACTTTCAGGACAAAAAACCGAAGATAAAGAAGAAGGCGCGCGTGTAGCAAAAAATCCAGAGAAAAAAAATATCAGCGATTTTGCGCTATGGAAATTCTCGCCAAAAGACGAACAACGACAAATGGAATGGGAATCACCATGGGGAATCGGTTTTCCAGGATGGCATGTGGAATGCTCCGCAATGTCAGTCAAACACCTAGGACAACCATTTGATATTCACACAGGAGCAATCGATCTAATCCCTGTTCATCATGAAAACGAAATCGCACAATCAAAAGCGGCATATGGACAACCACTTGCTGATTGGTGGATTCATGGAGAATTTGTAGTACTTGGAGATGATAAAATGGCAAAATCTGATGGAAATGTCGTAAGTCTAACAGATATTAAAAAACAGGGCTTCAACCCTCTTTCATATCGATATCTCATTTTAAATACACACTATCGCTCACCTCTCACCTTCACCACAGAAGCTCTTGAAGCTGCGCAAAACGCATTATTCAATATCAGAAACGAAGTTCGAGATTGGAACAAACCAGATCATGTTGATGAAAAATGGCTTACGCAATTCAAGGAAAAACTGGAAGACGACTTAAATACACCACAGGCACTTGCACTCATGTGGGAAATCATCAAATCAGATCATCCATCAAGCATGAAAGCCGCAACACTGCTACACATGGATCATGTATTAGGATTACAATTGGATAAATGGATCGCTATTCCACTTGAAGTCCCCGACGAAATCACCAAACTTGCCGCAGACAGAAACGCAGCACGCGATGCAAAAAATTTCAATCTCTCCGATACTCTCCGGCAAAAAATAGAAGACGCCGGCTACCTCATAGAAGACACAAAAAAAGGCACAAAAATCACAGAAAAATAACCCTAATATCAAAGTCGGGTTTTGATATCAAAACCCGACTTTGATATTGATAAAAAGGTATTAAGATTGTAGAAAAATAAAAGGACTTCCATACAAGGAAGTCCATTTTTTATGGCTGTGTATTGAGAAAATCACAAGCCGACGTATCAGCATGCGCCCCTAATGTTTTCAAATGCGCACAAACTCTCTTCATAACCACCAACAACGCACTATCATTTTCCGCATCCAGACGTTTGATTAAACGATCAGTTTGCTTAATCTCATTTGTGAGCTTTTCAAGATCACCAAATAAATCTTCATACCCCCATTCGTTAGCAAATCGACGTCGATCTTGTTGCCAACGAGATCTTTGCACTGAAACTAATCCACGCAAATCAACAAGAAGCAAATGATACGCCTCAAGTGAATCAAACAAAGGATGAAGATGGCGAGCTGAATACCCATCTATATCACCACGAAATGACGCATCTGGAGACTGCACTCTCAAGGAATCGATGCCTTCTCTTAACTCTTTGACTTCTTTAAACAGTGTGGTATGACGATCATTCAATCCGATGATCATGGTGTCCAAAATACGAAACTGTTTTTCATTCTCAAGATCAAAAAAACGATCATATAGCTTTTCATTACGAGCAGTTTCAGAAGAATCTTTCGTCGCAGTTGATGAAGCGCCACAACCCAAGACACACAAACACAAAACGTAAAAAGATCTCAAAAGAATCTCCTTATTATATAGCCCTAATATTTCACAAATCAAACTTCATGTCAATACCATGACACAAAATTCAAAAAAAACACAAAAATGGTATAAAATAAAAAACCCCAAAAAAATCAGGGTTCAGAAATCTACAGAACATTACTAGACAGTGTCAGGTTGCCTTTGATTAATCATTTCTTGGGACACGTTGGGATATCAATCGCACTACGTCGAGCAAATACACACAAACCCTTGATCAACCCTGGAATCTCTTTGTCAGAAGCACGAGACAAATTATCAATGAGACGATCACTTTTCATCAATGCATCAAGCATACCATCCACGCTCTCAAACATCTCCTTACTTGCCGACGATGTTGCGTATTTCTCGCGGTCCTGAATCCAAACCGATTTCAACTCAGTTATCTGATTCCGAAGATGCTGATGAGCGAACTGAAATGAACTCATCAAATCAATCAGCACATACACATATGAGTGAAGATATTCATTAATACGAACGGCCAAAGCCGCATCATCGACATGAGGCTGAATGAGATTCAATTGCTTGTGAAAAGATCGAAGCTGACTCAATGAAAGATCGTGACGCCCATTCGCTGCATCCAACGCCCGATCAAACATCACAAACTTCAACTGATTTGCGTTGTCATGAAACTCGCTGTAAGAATCAGAGTAATCTTCCTCATGAAGATCTCCAGTCGATGAGACAACAGGATCGGAACCAGAAACAATAGGTGTACTCGCACCACACCCCACAAAAAGAAAAGAGATCAAAACAGCAAACAACGTTGTAATTCGCACTATTTTCTCCTATAAATAACTGCGCTGATAATAGCACAAGAAACGTCACATGTCAATCCTCAAATAAAAAAGGGCTCCGCGTACAGAAGCCCATTTTTTAATTTGTTAATTGCTGCTTATTGAAATATTCACACAGTGAAGATTCAAAACCAACTGAAACACCAACTCGACAAACGTTTCGTAAAACAGGAGGCAATGCTCTGGTATGTTCACGACTTTTCAATCGAACAGCACCATCAAGATCCTTAACACTTTCTACAATAAGATCAATATCGCCAAACAATATACGACGACCATCTTCATTGGCAAATTTGTATCTGTCCTTCAGCCAACGAGAACGACTGGCTGTAACTGCGAGACGCAACTTAAAGACAGTTTTTTTATATTGAACGAGCAAATGAATAAGCGGATCTAATTGATCAGCCAAATGAGTATCAACTTTCTGACGCAATACCGCATCACTCGACTTTAACTGAAGAGCAGAAAATTTGCTCCGCAACTTAGTCAAATTCACAAGAAAATTAGCATACCGACCTTCAGCCGCATACAAAATCTGATCAAGAACATGAAACTTGGTATCATTGGCCTCATCTTGAAATCCTGAATACGCACTATCAAGATCCTGTGCAGTCAAGGGTTTATCATGAGGTTCAGATGACACTTGAGTCGAAGCAGTAGCGCAACCCAACAAAACAATCGCGAAACTCGCGAAAAAACAAACAAAAAAACGAATACCCACTATCTTCCCCTATGTAATGAACTCACAGAAAGAATGACACAATTACGTCTACATGTCAATACCGCGAAGACGTTTTAAATGTAATTTAAGATATGTTTGTTTCTCACTAACAATTTCACCATTAGGAGATGGCAATTCAATCTCATAAACATCATCTGATAACTGCACATAAGCAGAAACTCTAAAAATCCCACTAATATCATCCAGTCCTTCAGTTAGCATATCGATCTGCGTATCATCTACAAAAACCCGCACCCCCTCAACCTCAATAGGCTCACCACTCTCACAATCAACAACCGGAGTTGACGGCCCGCCAGCAAAACCAAACCTAACACAAAAAACCGCCTGCTGCGGTTCTTCTTTTTTTCCAAAATTTATATTCATACAAATTAACACTCCACTACGCAGCCCGATTCGTCAAATGAGATGGTGTCGTACATTGAATAAGGAACGAGGAAAAGTAGGTTCAATCCGCTCATTTCACGAATCCATAACTATAACCATCTTTTCTTAATATAAAACCAATAGGAAAGTACACCCATAATAATCATCACACCAAACACAATCATAAATCCACCCGGACCGCGAAAAGGCATCCCCTCTAAATCCATTGCAAATGTCGTAGTCACCAAAGACAACGGAAGCATTGTCGCCGTCAACAACGTCAAAACCTTCATTATATCCCCTGTTTTCACACTAACACTGGATGTAAACGCATCATGAATCGCATTAATTGTATCTAAATAATTCTGTGTTAAATCCCAATTCTCTTTTGCGTCTTCCTTCAATTCTAACATTGCACGATCAAATTGCCTCCATGACATTTTCTGTGTTCCATACGATGTCAGTTTACTAATTAAACGTTTGTGAGATTGTACAGAAGAACGCAAAGTAGAAACATTCATTTTCACACGCAAAATTTCCGCAATAGTGTGTGATTTTCTAGCACCCTCAACCACTTGTTCATGCATGTCATCGATATCATTTCCCATATGCACCAACATCTCATGAATACCACGCAACAATCGGTACAAAATTCGATACATAACCTCCCCCGCTTCTCCTGTCACGCATTCCGGTGTTTTCGCGTCAGCACATTGCCCATAATATCGCTTTATTGATTCCAACTTATTTTGATGGACCGTTACAACATAATTTTTCCCCAAGAAAAAATCCACTTCAGTTCGATGCATGATACCAGCCTTCCGATCATACGTCGGAAACATAAAAATGACAAACAAATAATCATCACGCTCTACAATCTGCGGACGCTGTGTTGGTGGTAACGCAGAAGCCAAATCATCCTCATGAAAATTAAATCGCTTCTTCAATTCTAAAATCTCCTTATTTGTAGTTGCTTTCACATTCACCCACGAAAAATTGCCGTTAGTTAACGACTCTACAGTTCTTAATTTCGAGGTCTGTTTTTTACCCCTCCCTTTTGTGGGCATAGAAAACTATTATACCACAAAAAACTATGTTATACTATACTAATTTGAAGAAAGATCTCAATCCTCAATCCTCAATCCTAAAAAATATGCCTGAATCACCAAATCTCATTCCTGCAGAACTACCACCACAACAAGAACAGTCAGGAAAATCTCCAGAAACACCAAAATCCCCCGAAACACAAGAACAAGCACCACAAACAGAAACACAAGCACCAACCACCCCAACCCAAATACCAACAGAAGAAGCTGCATCAGCTTTAGGTGACGAAACCTACACAGAAGTGGAGGAATTATTGTCGAAAGATTTAGAAGAATACTACGAACAAATGAATCCACAGGAACAAGAACGATTTGCCACGACAGGAGAAAAAGTCGCACGCGAAATATCTACAATGCTCGAACAAGGAAAAACATCATTTAAAAAATTTGTAGAACTTATTTCCGGCTGGCTCAAACTAATTCCAGGAGTCAATAAATTCTTCCTCGAAAAAGAATCAAAAAAACGTGCCGATGCACTAATTGCAAAACATGACAAAGACAACGGAACGCCCGGACTATTTGGAGTGATGTTATTACAAGCAGGAGGATTGTTTAATGGAGGAAGCAGCGCACTCATCGGAAACCAACCACAACCAACAACAAATATTTTAAATCAAATATTATTAATAGGTGGAATTATTGTAGTCTCAATCATCACAATAATCCTACTTATTTTTATCATCCGCAGAAATCTACGCAAAAAACACGACTTTGGACCATCATCACATCTCATCACTCTTCAAATCACCATTCCAAAAGAACAGCAACTCAAGGATAAAGCAGGAGATGTTGGAATCGATGCAATCCGCGCACAAATCGCAACCGGCGAACAATTCCTCAACACAATAGGAGCCATGAAAGCCCAAAAGGGTTTTTTTGTATGGCTATTCGGACGCTCCGATCACATGGCATTTGAAATTGTCGCACAAGGC
Organism: Parcubacteria group bacterium; assembly: GCA_002688135.1. Taxonomy (GTDB): domain Bacteria; phylum Patescibacteriota; class Patescibacteriia; order Magasanikbacterales. The sequence continues at coordinate 11,019 of NZCD01000058.1, read as the reverse complement.
GGGTTAATTTATTTTTATCTTGTGGTGCCGAAAAAAATCCGAATGCAAATTGAGGAACAACTCCAAGCTCAATATCCAGCAGTTCAAATTGAAGAAGTAGATGATTATAATTTCTTCAAACCAAAAGATGTGGTAATTGGCGCATCATTACGACTCGCCAAATCATTTACCTATCCAATAAAAACATACCAAGAAACCGAAACTGACCCTCTCAATGGAATTCTCACACCGCTCACCAAATTAGGCGAAGATTCAGGAGTCGCCATTCAATACGTCGTGAGATCAGCACACGGAAAATGGAGAAGTCAATCAAAAAGTGTTGGTAAACAAATCTCTGAAGGAAAATCCGGAAAAAAAGGAATTGGCTCTCATTTATCATCTGCAATCTCATACAGCGTCGGAAAAGACGCATCCAAGGACGAACCAAAAGAATCCTACACACCCACACAAATGGAACAAGAATCCATTAAAAAAATCGACGAAAAACAATCTCGCGCAGGATTGGATTGCAACATTCGTATCGTAGTTTCAGCACCACAAGAAAATACCGCACAAATTATTTTAAAAAATGTTCTATCCGGGTACAGTCAATTTACCCTTTTTAAAATTGGAAATTCATTTAAAGCAGATGTTCCAAAAAAACCATCCACACTTATCAACCAATTTATTTACCGCCAATACAGCGACAAAAATCATCTCTTGGTAAACACAGAAGAACTTGCAAGCTTATGGCACGTTCCAACACCATTTTTAGAAGTACCAAATATTAAATGGCTTACATCACGCTCTGCCCCACCCCCACCCAACATGGCTACTGAAGGAGTGACACTCGGATTCAACATATATCGACGAGTTCGTACGGATGCTCGCATGAAAGTAAAAGATAGACGCCGACATTTATACGCCATAGGTATGACTGGGGTTGGTAAATCTACACTGTTATCAAACATGGCTAATCAAGATGTGAAGCTTGGAAACGGTTTTTGCATCATGGACCCACACGGCGATTTGGCAGAAGATATTATCGGAGCCGTTCCACCAGAGCGTATCGATGATGTCGTGTATTTCAATCCAGCCGATACCGCCAGACCAATGGGAATGAATATTCTAGAATATGACCAATCAAAGCCAGAACAAAAAGCGTTTGTTGTAAATGAGTTCTATAACATTTTGGATCGTTTGTATGACCTTCAAGCAACAGGTGGTCCCATGTTTGAGACATATCTCAAAAATGCAATCCTTTTGAACATGTCACACCCAGAATCCGGAAACACCATTATGGAAATTCCGAAAGTTCTGGCTGACGAAGAATTCCGAAACTTCAAATTATCAAAATGTAACATTCAAGTAGTCAAAGATTTCTGGATCAAAGAAGCAGGACAAGCTGGCGGAGAAGCTTCACTGCAAAACATGGTTCCTTATATCACCACCAAACTCAATCAATTCATATCAAACGACATCATGCGACCAATTATCGGCCAACAGAAAAGTTCACTGGACATGCGTGACATTATGGACAACAAAAAAATATTGTTGGTCAATCTATCCAAAGGAAAGCTTGGTGATAAAAACTCTAATCTACTCGGATTAATTTTAATCGGTAAAATTCTACAAGCTGCGCTAGGAAGAACAGACACACCTGAAGATGAACGCGTCGATTTCAATATGTACATCGATGAGTTTCAAAATTACCTAACTGATACAGTTGCAACTATTTTATCTGAGGCTCGTAAATACCGCTTAATCCTAAATGTTGCTCATCAATACATCGGACAGCTTGAGGAAATGCCAGCAATTAAAGATGCAATTTTCGGAAACGTCGGAACAAAAGTTGCCTTCCGAGTTGGTGTCGAAGATGCTGAATTTCTTGCAGCCGAATTTGCACCGACATTTAATCAATTCGATCTCATGAATATCGATGCACGAAATGCATACATCAAAATGCAAGTTGATGGCGCTGCAGCACGTCCTTTCAATATCGCAACCTACCCCCCACCAGAATCAGATCCTGAACTACGAGAAGCTCTCATAGAAATCTCTCGTTTGACATACGGCCGCGACCGAGAGATAGTAGAACGAGAAATCAAACAACGAAGCGGAGTCAAATAATAAAATATCCCCAGAAATGGGGATATTTTCTTGCACAAAGACCCTTGCCAAATACCCCTATCTCCTATAAGGTTACGGGGTATGGAAAACAAACAATTTTCAAAAATCACAGATATTTTAGGAGGAGCAGCATTTTCTGGTTTTGAAGCCGCTACGAAAAATCGAGAAAGCGAAAAATCGAGAAATCCAGAAAACGAGAAAACGAGAAATCAAGAACCAACTGCGAATGATCAAAAAATGGTTGTAGTGCGAGAGGCTTTGCGTGATATTTCAAGCAAACTATTAAATGTTGCAAAATTATTGGATGACGATTCATCTGCAGCCCCAACAAACTTCAACACAAAACCATCTATTAATTTAGAAGATGCAGAACCAATCGACGGAACAATTATTGAAGGAGTATTCGACGGACAAAACATGATCGGAGCAGACGGCAAAAAATACACAGTCCCACCAAACTACGCATCAAAATCAAAGTTGGTTGAGGGTGATATGATGAAACTAACCATCACCAAACTCGGCGCATACGTTTTCAAACAAATCGGACCAACAGAACGCGCACGACTACAAGGAATTATTGTATTCGATCAAGACAACAAACAATACGGAGTACATTGCGATGGAAAAACATTTAACGTACTAAAAGCATCAGTAACCTTTTACAAAGGAAATATTGGTGACAGCGCTGTAATCCTCGTTCCACAAGACTCACCATCACAATGGGGTGCAATTGAAAATATAATCTAAAGCGTATAGCTTTTAGCGTTTAGTTGGCGTCAAAGACGCCATATTATACCCTAATCGCTAATCGCTAATCGCTAAACGCTAAATTATGACAGCAATCCTGCTGGCAGCGGGTCGCGGAATGCGACTCAAACCATACACACATGACAGAACAAAAGGATTAGTTGAGGCGGCCGGCCGACCTCTTTTTGATTATGTGTTAAATTTTCTACGAGATATTGGAGTAGATCAAATTATAGTAGTTGGAGGATTTGAAGCGGAAAAAGTTCGCACATACTTAAACAAAAACGCACCAGACGTCACATTTTTAAAAATAGATGATGTTACAAAAGGAAATCTTGGAACACTACTCACCGCACTGCCACACATGAACGATTCACTGCTTATAATAAATTCAGATCATATTTATAAAAGATCTCTTGCATCAGTAATCAAAAAACAATGTTTCGGAATTACAGCATTTTGTGATACAGATCGTGTACTTGGAACAGACGACATGAAAGTAAAACGATTCGGAAACAACGTAAAAAAAATCTCAAAACAACTTATAGAATGGACAAACGGATACGTCGGAATGACATATATAGATAAAACAAAACTCCCACTCTACAGAGCAACAGCAAACAAACTGTATAAAGATTCAGATGGAACTATTGCTGTAGAAGGAATTCTCGCACAACTAGCAGATGATGAACAAGACGTACACATTGGCGATATTTCCGGACACGGCTGGCTTGAAATTGATAATGAAGAAGAACTCATCGCTGCCGAGCGCACTATTGCGCAAAATCCATCACAATACATTGATATAAACTTTACAGAGACTAACACAAAAGATAAACTACCCTCGCTCGTCTCCCACGAATAATACAAATCTTATACAAATCTACAAATCTCCGCCTAGCTACTAAGTAGTCATTCTGGAACGTAGGGATAGAATCCAGTGTTCGCTGCAAAAAATTACTTCGTCCCTCACAATGACAGTTGGCCGAGCATGTGCTAGACGAGCATTTGTAGATTTGTAGCTAATTTGTATTATTCGTGGGAGACGTACCATTCGTAGATAATAAAATTTCATCGACTATGTTACATCGTCTCTATCGCCCTCAACAATGGGTAGATCTCATCGCGCAATCTCACGTCTCACAAACACTCACACAAGAAATTATTTCTGGTTCGCTCGCTGCGGCTTTTTTATTTTGCGGACCACGCGGAGTTGGAAAAACTACATCAGCACGACTTCTTGCAAAATCATTGAACTGTAAAAACAGAAAAGAAGATTCAGCAGAGCCCTGCAACGAATGTGAAAGCTGCACAACAATCGCAAAAGGACGATCAATTGATGTAATAGAAATTGATGCAGCATCTCACACTGGCGTTGATAATGTTCGGGAAAATATCATCGAAAATGCACGATTCACACCAACCTCATCCAAATACAAAGTTTTCATTATTGATGAGGTTCACATGCTTTCAGCTAGTGCATTTAATGCATTACTCAAAACTATCGAAGAACCCCCAGCACACGCTATTTTCGTGATGGCAACAACAGAAGCCCACAAAGTTCCTGCAACTATTATCTCACGATGCCAACAATTTGTTTTTAAGCATATCGGGTCTACTGACATTAAAAATCGATTATCCGAATTAATTAAAAAAGAAAAACTAGAAATTGATGAAGAAATCCTAGATCATGTCGCATGGCGCGCACAAGGTTCAATGCGCGACGCAGAAAGCTTATTAGGACAAATTGTAGCAATCGCAAAAGATAACAAAGTAACAAACGAAGATGCAGAAGCAGTACTTCCAACACGAAAAAACGAACAACTAATTGCCTACATCAATCACGCACTCCAAGGACAAGCGCAACAAAGCTTGGATGCATTGCATGAAATTATTGAAACCGGCGCAAACATTCCACACATGATCGACGATGCAATTGATATTGTCCGAGCTTTATTATTGTACAAATCAACACAATCTTACGGAACATCTTTTTTCAATGCATCAGACAAAGAACAATTAAAAAATATTTCCGAAAGTACGCAGACAAATCGATTACTTTCAACGCTCGATATTCTTATTAAACGCCGAAAAGAAATTGGCCTCTCCCCTATTATTCATCTTCCACTTGAAATGGCTGCAGTAGAAATTGCATTAGGAGCTGAAAATTTCTCAGAAGCAGCCACGACTGTCATTCCCGCGAAGGCGGGAATCCAGCCTCAAAAAGTAAAACAAGAGGCCCCGCAAAAAAAATCACCGACTGCCATCCCAGCGCAAGCCGGAATCCACCCCGAACCAACTGAAAAAAATAAAAAAATAAACACACAAAACATCGAACTCCCAACCATCCAAAAAGATTGGCAAAAATTCATCGAACACCTCCACACATACAACCACTCCCTCCCCCTAATCATCAAAACATGCAAACCAGTTACGATTCAACAAAACACACTCACCCTCTCATTCCCCTACGAATTCCACAAAAAAAGAATAGATGAACCACAAGTTCGAGAAATGATTCACAAAGCACTCGCCGATACATACAACACATCAATCTCAATTGAAACAACAGTAAACGAAGCACAAGCAGATGAATCCGACAAAGCAGTCGCGGAAGTCCTCAAGACTTTCGGTGGAAAAATCGTTGACGGAGCGTAAAGAAACACGTACTATTGGTGCATTACAATCAATCTCGGCGATACCAATCGGGGATCGTCTAATGGCAAGACCGGGTGTTTGAACTAAAATAGCGCGTTCAGATAAACATATCGTATTTGACGAAAATCGTGAATAAGCGAGGAGGTGATATGGATGTATCGCTGACGAGCTTTGAGCGATTTGCAGACAATACGAATGTTTTAGATGAATGTGGTATTTTAGTGAAAACGCCGAGTTTCTGGTGCATCCAATCGGGATTCGGCTTTTATACATCAAATAATCCAATATTCGGGGATCGTCTAATGGCAGGACTGATGTTTCTGGTGCATCCAATCGGGGTTCGAATCCCTGTCCCCGAGAATAAAAATGCGACCACAAGTCGTATTTTTATTTACATTCTGTGCACAAACCCCTCCAATCGGCGTAGCGCTCATTCTTCGCGCCATCTCACTCGCTTCACTCGGATATGCAAAGCTGTCGCTTTTCATATCACTCGTTCCGTTCGCTCGTCCGAATCCCTGTCCCCGAGAAAAACAACCATCCTCGTGATGGTTGTTTTTGTTTGCAATCCCCTATTGACACACATACACGGACAATATATACTTCCCACATGCGAAATGGTTGGCAAACTTTGACGGAGGCAGATAGGAATGCCTTATAAACGGGAGACCCCCCAGTTAACCGTTTGATCATGACGCATAAGACCGTGGTACGCCACGGTCTTTCTTATATCATTAACGCACTAACAAAAAAGGGCGTTTTTTATTTACAATATAAATGCTGAAACAATCGTCAAAATTCCGAATAACAGCACAAATAATCCCACATTAACTTTACGCGCGAATATCATTAAACCGTGAATGGTCACAAGCCCTAATACAAAAGCCACAAACAATCCAATAAAAGATTCGCGAGTGACAGATAATTCCCCCGCCTGTAGTACGATATTAGCGCCTAATACAATCGGCATACTCATCAAAAAACTTAATCGCAATGCCGAAACATCATAAAATTTTCGCAGTAATAATGCAGCAACTGTTAATCCAGAACGAGACAATCCTGGAACTATCGCAAAACCTTGTACAATTCCCAAAATAACCGCATCTTTTGTACACAACCCCCCTTCCTTACGAATTCCTTTAACTTGCTTAGTAAGTTGCAAATATCCAGTTATCAACAAGGACAAACCAACCAAAATCACAATCCAAAACGCTTGTGCACCAACCCCATTCATCAATTCTTCCAATCCCTTCAATAATGCAAATCCTATCACTCCAGAAATTAACGTCGAGATAATTAAAAAATTCAAAAGAGACTGGGTTTCCTTTCCAGATTTTTTATAACAAAATAAACCACGAACCAGCCGAACAACATCCTTCCAAAAATAAACTAACGCAGCAAAAAAAGTACCAACATGCAACCAAATCGCAAAACTCACCAATTCAGAAAAATCTGATCCACCAAAAAAAACAGTTTGTACTAATACAACCACCCCTTCACTTGAAACCGGCAACCATTCGGCAATCCCTTGAATAGCCCCCAATATAATCACTTCAATCATAGATAAATATCATAACAAATAACCACCCCAAACAAAATATCAGTACCAGATACTAGTATCCGGTACTGATATTTTGAATTAAATAAAAAACCGCGTGACAGCGGTTTTTTATACAAGCATGGGAATTATTTACACAATTTGCATCCATTTTTCTTGTGATGTACCAATTCGTACAATGCAGAAAGCCCCAACAAAACGTATAGGATTTTTGCATTCTGTGAATCCATACCTCCCAACCATTGACTGATATCTGTTCCCCAAATACCAAACGCAAGCCAATTCAAACCACCCAAAACAAGTAAAAGAAACGTAACCTTATGAAGATTGTTCATAATAATATAAAATTAAATAAATAATAATAAATAGACCTTTGTAAAAATTATACCACACAAACACAAAAAATTCTACTCAAACACCGCCTACTCAATCAACGCACGAACATCTTCAGATGTTATCAAATATGTACTATTTCGAATATCATAACCATTAAACTGTGTATCCAAATTTGATCCAAGAGTAACGCGTCTCAACTTACTCATTAATTTATCGTATGCGTTCTGTAAAACAGGACGATTAGTCCCAGCACCACCAGCATAGTCCACCACAATCGCCAACTGCATACCACGAGCCTTGGCCATCGGCTCAAAAAAATGTTCTATGGACTCTGCAAGAAAATCCATCGCATCTGTTTGATTAATAAAACTTTCAATAGGGTTATTGCCACGAATAACAAGCGTGGGCGTACCATCTTTATCTTTAGTTTCAATCATAAACCCAGCACCAACAAACTTCTCGAACTGCGGATCACCTGGATTCACTGTATATGTAAATGAAATAAAATTCGGATGCGCCTTCAAAATGCTTGGAATTTTATTCGCCCAACATGCATCACCAACATGACCTGACATTTCTGTTAATAAATTACGTTGTGGAGTAATTTGCAAAGAACGCGTCCCAGAAGTACCCGCAGACTGCTCCTGCCAACGCGTAAACTCTTCTTGCAACGCACCAATATTCAACAAACCCTTAAAATTCTTCGTCGCGCGTTTATCAGTAAAATATTCCGCAAACGTTTCCTGATTTGTAATATGATCAACAAAATTCATCACAGCAGATAAATCTTCAATAGTTGGATTATCCTCATCAAACGTACCCCAATCCATATCCCTTTGAGCTTTATGCTTATGAAATGCAAAATAAAACATAATCTGCCTCAAAGACTCATCAAAAACTCCTTTATACTCACGCAACGTATTAAACAAATCTTGCGGATGAGAAACCTTCTCCAAATCTAAGTCCGTTAATTTTTGCATTCGCTTCTCTATTCCCGCAGCTGCACGCACAGGATCACCCCCGCGCTCTGATACACGCTGCGCAATATCAAACTTTTTTTCCTGCAATTCTTCTAATAAAGAATCTCGCTTACTACCAATTTCCTGCAAAATAATATTCAACCCAGAAGAACTCTCTTTATCTTTTCCATGCATTCCATCATGCAATCTCAATTCCAACGCTCGCCAAATAGAACCAAATAGTTGCTTATAACGAGACATAAAACCTTCCGAATGTTCAAAGCTCTCAATAGCCTCACGATCAACTTTTCCAACCTGCACAATAGCAGGCTGATATTCAGCTGGCATTTCTTCTATCTCACCATTTTCCTGCAATTCAAAATAATCACTCTTCAAGCACCCCAGTGAATCTAAATCATGCGACCCCCAGTCAGAATCCTCATAACGCACCACATTGGCAAACCATTTTAACTTAAGTTCAGAATCAAGATCCTTTGCATCAAATTTCCCAACAACAAACTTATGCCGCAACGCACGTAAATGTTGGACAAATTGATTCACCCCCCTTTCTCCAGTTTCGCTAACTCCCAAATCAGCAACAAGGTTGGTGATCGTACCTTCAAACAGCATCGACGCACGCTCATATTCCATTTGAGAAAACTGACCGCCAAAAGCCTTATACAAACGACCCAATACTTTATTCGGTGAACCATGTTTTTCATTAAACTCTACAGCCTTAAGCAAATCACCATAACTAGCAGCGCTATCAATAATACGTACAATGGTCTCCGGTTCTAAATTATCAAAAACATGCGCGTTATCAATAATATGCGATCCTGCATTCCCATGCCTCCCCAATAAACGATCAGCAACATCACCACTTAGCTGACGAAAACGCGATAGACCATGTATGACAGCTGTACTACCCCCGCCGTTAATCATCCTAAAAACAATACGATTCTGATCAAAGGATTCATCAAACTCACCAACATAACGGGCAATTGTTTTAAAGTCTTTGGATTTCAATAACGCACCCAGAACATCATTCTGATTAAGAGCTCCGAATAAACTCCCCTCTGCACGCTTAGGATCATACTGATCCTCAAATGAACTCTCGCGACGATTATTCATCGTATCCAAAAGCTTTCTACCTCCACCTCGTTCAATAATCATCATCTTTACCTCATCATCCAAATCTCTAAACTGTGGAAAAAAATGCATTAGTGGCGTATTTTCCAAACTAAGATTTGGATTCCTTTTCTGTTCAATCTCTTTATCATAATCAGCAAGAAGTCTTTTAGCTAAATCATTATGATCAACTGCATCACCAAATAGACGCAATCGAGCAGCTAAAACATAATGCATGCCAACATCAAGCAATTGAGGAGCAGCAACCTTTGGATCGATCAAAATTTTACATCGCTCCTCACGAGTTCTTTCAAATGTAGAATCTGATGATCGCAAAAGCAAACCATTAACAAGCGTTTGCACTTCTCCATCAGCAACAAGATGATCAAACAATCCCTTATCATCTACAACCCCCTTACGAAATCGGGATCCCCTTTGTTCAAACACAACACTCGACAAACCCAAATCATACAAACGCTCAAGCAAACCAGTTGCATTATCCCCACCATCTTCAGACATAGCAACCAAAAACTCACCAACCTGCTTTTTATAACCTTGAACTATCAATTCCTTCAAATCATCCTCCTGAAGATATTCATAAAAAAAACGCAAATTTTTTGCCAACAACGAACGACGAGCAGGATCTGGCCACCACAAATCAAATATTTCTTTATCTGTCACATCGGGCTGGTAGTGACGAGTACCTAACAATATACGCTGTAAAGTTGTGACATTCCCAACCTCTAACAACCACAAGCTATTCTCTCGTCCAAACGGCATATTGAATCTCGATATGCCATTCTTAACATACTGCTCCATCCCATTCTCTCGTAAAAAAGTAATAATATCACCATGTGAAACACCAAATTGACCCAAATACTCCCATAAATTTCGAGTAAACACATCATGATTCTGACGTTCATTGTTTGAAAACTCCATGACACGCTCATAATACGCTTTCAATACTTCCATGCTCAAACTTACAAATTTCCCACCTCCATGATAATCATCAAAAATAGCTAACACCTCACCAGCTGCAATCATCTTCCGAGCAATCGCATCGTGCAATGACGAATCAATCTTTCCAATATCATGCTTAATTGAAGTAGTATTCCCATGCTCTATCATTGAATCAATCAATTTCAGAACATCTAACTCTGGATATAGATCTATACTCGACAAAAGCCAATGCGAATCTTTTGTCTGCAATAACTCATCAAGAGCTTGTTGGATATCGACACCTTGAAATGATCGAATATTTTCTATTGCACCAACTGTGTATGAATTTTTTGCATCCAATAAACTACGATATAAAGCAGGATGTAATGATGGATTAATTGACAACAAAGCTTCAGGATAATCATCAAAAGGCAAATCCGAAAAACTCTCGACTGCTTCGTCGATGTTCGCAATTAATTCTTGTTCTTGAACTTCCGATTGCTTCGGCTGCTCAATTGATGGCTTGTCGGACGATTTGTCCATATCCTCTCCTTTGTCATCCCGTAGTCGTACGGGATCCATGTT
>NZCD01000057.1 GCA_002688135.1 Parcubacteria group bacterium | reverse complement strand
CAGAATTGTTTGAATTTATTTCTGGGCTTGTAGACGATATAATTCCTACTCTGCAAAGTCAATCAGATACCATAGGTACAACATAACTGTTATTTCGAGTGAAAAATGCAATTTGATGTAGAAGAAATCCGGAAAGATTTTCCCATATTGAACCGCAAGGTAAATGGGAAAGATTTAGTGTATCTGGATAATGCGGCAACGTCTCAAAAGCCAAAAGAGGTAATAGATTCCATAAGGGATTATTACATGAATCATAATGCAAATGTTCACAGAGGAGTTCATCTGTTATCTGTGGAAGCTACTGATGCCTACGAAAATGCGAGAATTCAAATTTCGGATTTAATTAATTGTCCCAATTCTAATTCTATTATCTGGACTCGAAATGCTACGGAATCCCTTAATTTGGTTGCTTCTTCTTGGGCATTAGATAACCTCACAAAAGAGTCCAACATTATTATTACCAATGCGGAACATCATTCTAATTTAGTTACGTGGCAACAGGTATCGGAAAAAACTGGTTGTGATCTACGGTATTTGAACATATCAGATGGTTTTGACCTTTCTGACTTTGAAAATTTGATAGATGAAAAAACTAAGCTTGTGGCTGTGACTCATATGTCTAACGTCCTTGGGTATGTTGTACCAATAGAAGAAATTGTTCCCTTGGCTAGGAAATATGACGCTAGAGTATTGGTTGATGGTGCACAATCAGTTCCCCATATGCCCGTCGATGTTTTAGCTTTAGACATAGATTTTTTAGTTTTTTCAGCGCATAAAATGCTTGGCCCTACTGGTATAGGTGTTCTCTACGCTAAATTAGATTTGTTGGAAGATATGAATCCATATATGTTTGGCGGAGATATGATTTTGGAAGTGACATATGAAGACGCTAAATGGAATAGATTACCTTACAAATTTGAGGCCGGGACACCTAATATTTCAGGTGCCATATCAACTGGCGTAGCGGCGAACTACCTAATGAAAATTGGTATGGAGAACGTTTGGGAACATGAAAATAGTATCACTAAATACGCGTTGGAAAAATTTAGGGAATTAAACAATTTTAATGTTATAGGAGATAATGTAACCCAACGCAGAGGAGGTGTTATTTCTTTTACACATAATAAAATTCATCCCCACGATATAGGTACGATTCTAGATAAACAAGGTATTGCAATCAGGACTGGGCATCATTGCGCGATGCCGTTGATTAGAAGTTATGGTGTCGTTGCCGCTGCTAGGGCAAGTTTCTACATTTACAATACTTTACAAGAAGTCGACCAACTGGTTGAAGCCCTTCAAGACGCTGAGGATTTTATGGTATGAATATGAGTGGATTGTCGGGTTCAGATGATCTTAATGGCATGTATGAAGACATAATACTTGATCATTATCGGAATCCAAGGAACACCAGTTCATTATCAAAACCTGATCTGGAATTGGATGTTAATAATCCTTTTTGTGGCGATGAATTAAAGATACAGTTGAACATTAAAGATGACACAATCACTGGTGTAAGTGTCTCCGGACAAGGTTGCGCAATAAGTCAATCTTCGGGGTCGTTATTGGCGGAAAGGATACAAGACTCTTCTACAGATACTGTAATTCATGTGATTGAAAAAGTTCGTAAAATGATGAAAGATGAACCCATTTCTGATGATGACCTAGACTTGATAGGGGATATAGAAGCTTTACAAGGAGTAAAAAAGTTTCCGGTCAGAATTAAATGTGCATTGTTGGGTTGGTCTGCTTTAGAAGATTTAATAAAAAAACCTTAACGATCATTTTCAACACTATTTTTTTATCTTATCGTTTTTAAACGATTCAACCGTTTTTCTTAAGCCTTCTTCTAAATTAATTTTTATATCCCACCCTAATAATCTTTTACCTGCACTCGAATCCAGGGTTATGTTTGTAACATCACCTGGCCGTCTATCACAATAATTTGGTTGGAGATTGGAATTACAGAGTTTAGAAATTGTTTGGAATAAATCATTTACGGATGTGCTTAACCCCGTTCCCAGATTTAGAGGTTGGTTTAGAGCGTGTTTTTCTGCAAGCAGACACCCTTTAACGACGTCTGAAACATATATGTAATCGCGTTGATCGTCTCCGTCTCCAAAAATATTTACCTTCTTTTTTTCCAGCATTGATTTAATGAAAATTGCTATTACGCCGGCCTCACTATCAGGATTTTGGCGAGGCCCATAAATATTTGAGGGTCTTACAATGGATGTTTTTAGCCCGTGCGCTTTTCTGAAATATTGTACATAAATTTCGGCAGCAAATTTGGAAATTCCGTAGGGGGCCAATGGTTGGGGTTTTACATCTTCACTTGCTGGTAATTCATCAACTTGACCGTAAATTCCTCCGCCTGTTGACAAGAAAAGGAACGATTTCGAAGGGTTTCCATTTTGTCGAAAGGCATCAAGAATTTTTATCGTTGCATTTATGTTCACCTGAGCATCTAAAACAGGTTGCCGCGTTGATGTAGGAACACTTATTTGAGCAGCTGCATGAAAAATTGAATCAGGCTTACAACTTTTTATAAGTTCCGAAATTTTTGAAGAACATATATCTATGTTTTCAATGTCGATATTGTTTGGCAGGTTAGATGCTTTACCAGTAGACATGTTATCAGCAACAACGATTCTCCATCCATCTTCCAACAAAGAATAACAAATATGACTCCCTAAGAAACCAGCTCCGCCTGTAACCAAGGCAGTTTTAGCGACCATAAACCCTCCCGCCGGTACGATTTTTCATAATAAAATCCCAATTATATTGAACGCCTAAACCGGGTTTTTTAGAGACACCGACATTTCCATTTTTATCAATAACGTCGAGAGAATCTTTGTAATCGTCGGCATATATGTTGTTACTCCTGCCGATTTCGGGTGTGTCGGGGTGCACAAGAGCCATTTCATAATAATTCGTATTTCTAATAGCGGCCATCATTTGTCGTTGGGCCGGTCCAGGTGAATGTATTTCAACATCTAATCCAAATCCTTCGGCTGCACTGGCAATTTTCATTGCGCCTGTAAATCCGCAATCATAATCAGGATCGACTCGTACGATATCTGTGGCACCACTTGCAATGAAATCAACGTGTTGTTCCAAACCCCTGATGTGCTCGGTTTGTAATAATGGAGTCTTTATTATTTCCCTTAACTTTTTGTGTCCGTGCATAGAAATACCGGTATCTTTATATGGGTCCTCCAACCATAAGAAACCGGCTTCATCGCACGCTTTTCCAAGTTTTACGGCTTCGAGCCAAGTATTTATTTCACAAGCGGGATCCAACATTAAGTCCATTTCAGGTCCAACTGCTTGTCTGACCGCTTTTACTGTGGCTATTTCTTCTTCCAGTTTGTAATCACCCCAACCGTGGATTTTAAATCCTTTATAACCCAATTCTTTGCATTGTACGGCAAATTCGGCGTAAGCTTGAGGTGAGTCCAGTCCGCCATTCCTATCACCGTGCATCGTTGAAGCGTAGCATGGTAACTCTGTTCGCCAGCCTCCGAGCATTTCCGAGATTGAACACTCATACATTTTGCCGGCTAAGTCCCAAAGGCATATGTCAATGGAACCCATTCCCATTTTATCGAATTTCCTCATCGCTCTTTTTATATCGTTATATATTAATTCCCGTTGAGTTGGGTCCTTACCAATCAAGTAATCGGCGAACATGTTGAACTGAGCGAAACTAGGAGAATCCCCGCCAACGTACTCTCCAGTTACACCATCGTTAGTGAAAACTTTTGTAATGTACGTGGTTCCTTTTTGATTTGATCCTTTTTTATAAACCAAATTAAAGCCATTGTAGTCTTTCCCTACATCAGACATTTCAAATGTAAATTCATGCACTTCTATTTTGGTAATTTTGAGTTTGGACATAATATATCCTTTCGCAAACGTTAACTTGAATTTTCCACTAAATTAGTTATAGTTATTGTTTCACACAAATTTGTACAATCAGTAAATGTACAAATACCGAAACCGTTCAATTTTTTTACACTAATTTAAAAACTTGGGAGATTTGTTTGAGTCATTTACGGATAATGGTATCTAGACATTCCGCCTTTTATAGTCCATTAATTGTGACGATAGCTGCAGGGTTTTTAGAGAAAGTCGATCTTTCTGCTACTTACTATGTTGTTGGCGAAGGGACTTCTACGGTAGATGAAGTTTCCAGTGGAAGAATGGATATAGGTCAGGCGGCTGTTTCCGCAAGTTGGTCCTATCTAGAAAAATCCAAAAAACCCCCGGTTGCTCACTTTGCTCAAATTAATTCCCGAGACGGGTTCATTATTGCTTCCAGAAGTAATATGAAACAGTTTCATTGGGACGATCTAAAAAAAGGAAACTTTTTGTATGTTCATGGAGGACAACCGGAAGCAATGTTACGTTACGGGCTCCATAAAAAAGGTGTTGAACTTAACGAAATTAATGGGATCGAATCACCAGGAGGCGAAACAATGGTGAAACAATGGAAAGAAGGTCAGGGAGATTATTTTCACGAGCAGGGAGCGTATCCTCAGCAACTTGAAGAAGAGGGTCTTGGATACATAGTAGGATCGGTCGGTGAAGCGGTTGGTCCAGTTGCTTTCAGTAGTTTAATATGTCGATGGGATTGGTTAGATACCGATATATCCAGGAGATTTTTTGAGGCTTACGCTAATGCTAGAGAATGGGTGAATGTGTCAGATCCCATCGAGGTCGCTGAAACTGAAACTGATTATTTTCCTAATATGTCGATTAAGGCGGTTTCTTCCGCCATAAATTACTACCAAAAGCTGGGTACTTGGGGAGGGGACACTTCGATTTCAACTGAACTGTATAAGTCAGCGTTAGATGTGTTCGAATTTTCAGGTCTTGTTACCGCCCGGCATTCCTACGATGAAGTAGTGGTTAACCCCCCTTCGTAACCAGTACTTATTTTGAAAATGCGTATTACGGGCCAAACCTTGATGACAAGGTTTCAAAAAAACGTTTTGAAGCATCTTCCAATAATAGCGGCCATGGAATCCCAAGGCATCTCGCACCTAAGTCGATAAAATATTCCATATTTCCTTCGTTTACTAAAGTTCCGGCTATATTCCCGCTGTCAACTATGATTTGAATAGCATTTTTTATCGTTTTTTGAACTAATGGATCACTGGGATTGCCAGTTTTTCCCATGCTTGCGGCCATATCAGATGGAGCAACGTAAAATACGTCTATTCCTGAAACTTTAACTAACTTAGACAAGTTCATAACTGCTTCGTGATCTTCAATCAAAGCTATGCACTGAACTTCTTGATTGGCAACATCAAAATAATTGTCCACACCATACGCTCTACGACTTCCCGCTACTCCACGAATTCCTAATGGAGGATATCTGCATGATTTTGCGGCCATTTCAGCGTCATCGACAGTGATTATATGTGGGACCATTATTGAACTGGCGCCGAGATCCAAAGTTCTGAGAATGAGAGAAGGTTCCAATGTGTTTACGCGAACTACAGATGCCATGTCCCATAATTCGCATGCTCTACTAATGTCACTTAATTCGGACCATGAAACTCCCCCGTGTTCGAAATCAACAAATGCAGCATCAAAGCCAAACTGTCCGATCAAATCGCACATATTCGAATTATTTGGGCCGTTGGCTATGGTGCCGATTGCACCTTCTTTTAATTTTCTTTTCAATGTATTACGTTTGTAATTTCCTTTTTTCAATATAAAAACCTCCCCCGTATATTTGTTATTATCAATATCTAACCGTCCGTAGTTTATCTGAATTTATTTTTTTGCACAGTAGAATGTCACGTTTTAGTAGAGCTAAGAGAATACATACTGCGACCATAGAAGGACGCAGGGCAGTCCTTGAAACCATCCGAAGTGGTTCAAGGATAACCAAGTTGATTATTTACGATGCGATGGAAATGAAACCTCAACTAGAAGAAATACTTTTTCGTGCGAAAAAAGATTCTATTACTGTGGAAAGAGTTACAAAAAAACAATTGGAATCCCAAGCGCATACAAAAAAACACCAGGGAATCATTGCGGTTGTTCCTGATCCAGTATATTCGACGGTAGATGACATTATTTCTTTTGCTTCAAAACGATCGGAGCCTCCACTACTCGTGATGTTAGATGGGATCCAAGACCCTCATAATTTTGGAGCTATTTCACGGACTATAGAAGCTTCTGGGTTTCATGGAATTATAATTCCATCTCGTAGATCAGCCAGTATTTCCCCTGGTGCAGTCAGGGCTTCAGCAGGTGCGTTGGGACATGTAT
>NZCD01000056.1 GCA_002688135.1 Parcubacteria group bacterium | reverse complement strand
TCACACAACTTTGGATCAACAAAAAACAAGATCAATTCAAAAAAATGCTCGAAAAAAGTTTTCACGTATTCATGATGATCGGAATCCCCATCATCGTCGGCGGCATGATCCTAGCCAAACCAATCATGACACTCATCGCAGGAAAAGCATTTGCAGATTCCGGCATGATCGCACAAATCTTATTCCTCGCACTCATCGGAGGATTCCTCGGCGCACTCTTTGGACACGTCATAGTAGCCATAAACAAACAAAAAAAAGTTATTTGGATCTATGCAACTGTTGCTGCCGCAGGATTAGCCGGATATTTATATGTAATTCCAACTCACGGCACACTCGGCGCCGCATGGGTCACAGTAGCAACAGAATTACTCGCAGGAATCCTCCTCACTCGCTACATCATCTGCTGCACAAAAATTAAAATGCGATGGTTTTCAGTATTCATCAAAACCCTTCTCGCATCATTCATAATGATTATCCCAATCATGCTATTCCCACATCTCCACGTCCTTGTCCTCACCCTCATCGGTATGGTAACCTATGCGGCTGCAGCGCTCGTTCTGCGCATTATTCCACTCCAACAAATTCTTTCAATACTAAAAAAGTAACATCAACGCGTCATCCCGTAGCCGTACGGGATCCATGCTACACAGCAGCACCTCACAATGGATTCCGTACGACTACGGAATGACAGCAACAACACTCATCAGTTTTAAATTTTGAGTTGTGGTTTTTACTTAATTTTTATACTGGATCCCGGCCCGAAGGTTTATGCTGGCGACGCAGAGGCAGTGCCGGGATGACAGCAAGCTGTCACTTTTGACTTTTACACATGACAACCGCCATCACAATAATCTGGGCAATCGCTGTCCTATATTCTCTCAAAAACACCAAATGGCTCCTCGCCATCACCATTCTTGCATTACCTACATATCAAATCAGATTCGCATTAGGAAACATTCCAGTCACACTTTTAGAAATTTCAATTCTCATATTATTCGCACAATGGTTTTTCACACAAGAAAAAACACGAATCAAATCACTCTACGAAGAATATAAAAATCTCTTCAGATTCATCGCCGTACTTCTAATCGCCGCATCAATTTCAATCTTCACCTCCCCAGACACAACCGCAGCAGCCGGAATCTGGAAAGCATACTTCCTAGAACCAATCCTCTTTTTCACGGTTTTCATAGATGTCGTGCGAACAAAAAAAGAATTACGATTAGTTGTTAATGCACTCGCATTTGTTGCGGCAGCAATCGCCATCGCAACAGTTGCACAAGCACTCAACTGGCTTCCAACACTCGAACCATGGAAAACAGATCACCGTTATACAGGATTATTTCCCTACCCAAACGCCGTCGGATTATTCCTAGCTCCACTCATCCCAATCTTCGTCGCATCATCAAAATGCCTATGCAAAAGATGGGATAGTATTTTATTAATGCTCACAGCACTCATCTCACTCTTAGCTATCTTCATGGCACAATCTGAAGGTGCAGTAGTCGCATTAACAGGATCAATTATTATTTGGGGATTATTCCGCGGAAGACGTTTCCGCTTCGGAAGCATCACCGCAATCATAACAGCAATATTCATCATACAAACCCAGCCTCTCATTCTCGATAAATTATTACTCAAAGATTGGTCAGGAACAGTCCGCAGATTAATGTGGCAAGACACCGTCACAATGATCACACACCACCCAATCGCCGGCGCAGGTCTTTCCGGATACCCAGCAGCATTCGCCAAATACCACAAACACCCCGCCATCGAAATCTTCCAATACCCCCACAACATCATTTTAAATACTTGGTCTGAAATCGGCCTCCTCGGATTAATCGCATTCATCGCAATAATCGCATACTTCGGATTCATATTACTCACACGACCAAAAACAAAACATTCCTACTTCCAACACGCCCTCGGCGTTTCAATGTTAATATTAGTAATCCACGGCATAGTAGATGTTCCATATTTTAAAAATGATTTATCAATACTCTTTTGGATCATCGTCGGCATGCTAATCGCGAATCCTCACATTGACACTGACACGAAAAAAACATAATCTCACATTCGTGGAGAGGTACCAAAGCGGCTTAATGGGACACACTCGAAATGTGTTGTAGGGCAACCTACCGCGGGTTCAAATCCCGCCCTCTCCGAATAAAAAAACTATGCACATCGCATAGTTTTTTTTATTGATATACAATACAAACACTAATAGACAGATATGAATATCATCGAACAAATCAAGGATTTTGTTGAAGAAGAATGCAAAAAACCATCAAGCGTATACGGATACGAACCTTTTAATAATCATTTTGTGCCAACAGTTCAATACGCAGAAAAACTTGCGAATGAGTTAGGAGGCGACACAGAAATAGTTATCCTTGCTGCTTGGCTTCACGACATAGGATCAATTATGCACGGCAGAGAAGATCATCACACAACAGGATCACAAATAGCAGAAAAAAAACTACAAGAACTAAATTACCCTCAAGAAAATATTGATCTTATAAAAAAATGCATTTTAAACCATCGGGGATCGCAACAAAATAATCGCGAAAGCATCGAAGAAAAAATCGTAGCAGACGCCGACACCATGAGCGCATTCGACAATCTCGCAGGAATTTTCAAAGCCGCACTCGTATACGAAAACAAAACACAAGACGAAGCACAAAAATCTGTCAGAGAAAAACTTGAAAGAAAATACAAAAATCTCCACTTCGATCAATCCAAAAAAATCATCGCACCAAAATACGAAGCCACCATGCTTTTATTAGAATAAATATGAACTACTGCAAAAAAATCGAACCAACCAGCGCAATTACTCATTTTGTCGGGTTTGGATTATCAATTGCCGCATTAGTATTGATGGTTGTGTATGCATCGATATATGGAACTGCATCACACATCGTCGGTGCATCAATTTTTGGATCCTCTCTCATTTTGTTGTATGCATTTTCAACAATGTATCATTGCGTCCCCAAACAATCTTCCAAAAAAAATCTATTTCTAAAATTAGATTACACGATGGTATTCGTTCTCATCGCCGGAACATACACACCAATCACACTCGCGATGCCGCAGCGCGGATGGGGCTGGAGTTTATTTGGTGTTGTATGGGGGCTAGCTGCATTAGGAATCATACTCAAACATTCCGGATATTTAATGAAATCCAAAATCCCCACACTAATCTATCTCGCAATGGGATGGATGATCGTCATCGCGATTTTCCCAATCGCACAATGGCTGTCAAAAAGCGCAATCATGTGGCTTTTCATCGGCGGACTATGTTATTCAATCGGATGCATATTCCATTATCTCGACGGCAAAAAAACCATCCACCACTGGTTCACCCACCACGACATTTTCCACCTCTTCGTCATCGCCGGCAGTTTCGCTCATTTCTGGCTTGTATTAAAATTTGTAATTCATACATAATGTGATACGATGCATCATATGAATCGAATTAAAAAACAACTCATTCTTGCATTATTAAGTTTCATGCTCGTGAGTGGTATTTTTGTGGATCCAAATATTACCTATGCCTCTAGCGTGATGGAAATGTCACAACATCACGACATGTCATCACACATGAGCTGTGAAAATTGCGCAATTCCTCGAGACATGCAAGACTGCGCACGACACTGCTTGCAACAAACCACATCCCATCTCAATGATTTTAGATTCATTCATCAAACAGTAATAGACGATGTACTCGCTAACACATCAACCTACAACACACTTCCTAAAATAGATAATTTTCATACACAAAAACTCACCAAACTCACACACAAAGATACCCGACTCATAACACTCTTAACGATTCAAAAAAGAGAATAGAACGCAGGTAGTTTTACACTTGTTTATCTATTCTCTTTTTATGTTTAAAAAATTCTATGTATCTGGCATGACATGCCAAAGTTGTGAAGTGATTATAGAACGATCACTCAAACAACTATCTGGAGTAAAAAAAGTTTCAGTATCTGCTAAAAAAAATACACTTGAAATCGAAGCTGACCGGGAAATTCCACAAAGCGAAATTCGTACGCTCATAAAACAGCACGGGTATGACATTTCCCATAAACCACGATCATACCGTCCCACAAAAATAAAATGGGGGCGAGTGATTAAATGGGGCATCATTGTACTCACACTCTACTACATACTTGACAAAACAGGATTACTTGTATTCGGACCATCCACAACAGAACCAGCAGGATTATTCGCTGTATTTGTCATTGGACTCATTGCATCTGTCTCATCATGTACTGCAGTAGTCGGAGGACTTGTTATAGCAGTATCAAGCCAAGTTGCAAAAACACAAACACACACAAGAAAACGAGAAAAACTAGCGCCACACTTATATTTCAATTTAGGAAGATTGGTCGGCTTCGCAGTATTTGGAGCAGCAATCGGATTTATTGGTTCAGCAATTCAACTCTCTCCAACTGCCAATGGATTATTTGTTGTATTAGTCGCAGTATTCATGATCATCTTAGGAGCGAATCTCCTAAACCTATTCCCAGCTGGTGTTATAAGAATGCCCAAATTCTTGGCACACAAAATTCACGACCTCTCTGAATCCCAAAACCCCAACGCACCAATGCTTCTCGGAGCACTTACTTTTTTCCTCCCATGTGGATTCACACAATCAATGCAACTCTACGCACTCGCATTACAAAACCCAATACAATCAAGTTTAGTAATGTTTATATTTGCATTAGGAACAATGCCTGCATTGTTAGGCTTAGGTTCAATGACAGCATTCTCATCTGGAAAAGGATTAAAAAAAATGACAACACTAGCAGGAGCAATCGTCATTGTTTTAGGTATGAACAACGCAATAAATGGTGCAGCACTACTTGGGTATAACGTGGATGGAATATTTGCAAAAGCGTCCGCAGCAGAACAATCAATTATCACCAACGGAACACAATATATCCAAATGGAAATAACAGATAATTTCACATACGCACCAGATGTGCTGCGTGTTCAAAAAGGCGTTCCTGTTGAATGGTCAATTTTTGGCGGAGAGTTCTTAGGATGCGCAAACACACTAATATCACCCGCACTCGGTGTGAATACCTATATTCGTCCTGGTATTAACACCGTACGATTCACACCACAAAGAGCAGGGAAATTTACTTTCAGCTGTTCAATGGGTATGATTCGAGGAACAATGATTGTTACTGAATAATAACTACTAGTATGACTACTCACACATTCTATATCACCGGCATGCACTGTGCTTCATGTGCAGTGAGAATTACCGGTGCACTCAAAGAAATCGAAGGAGTCACTGACGCAAATGTAAATTACGCACTCGCTCAAGCACACGTTGAATCATCTCACAAAAATCCACAAGCTTTTTACGATGTCATAAAAGCAGAGGGTTATGGCATACGCGAAAAAAGCAATGATGCACACGAGCACAATAATGACTCACCAAAATCTCTAAAAAAAGAAATTGCAATTGCAGCAATCCTCACAATTCCTGTATTCGTAATCTCAATGTTCAAAATAGAAATTCCTGGATCAATAATGGGAATCTCTCTATCACACTGGATCGAGGCAATACTAACAACAATAGTTGTATTCGGCCCAGGAATTGGATTCCACACCACCGCACTAAAACAACTCAAAAAAAGACGTGCTAACATGGATTCTCTTATTTCCATGGGAACATTAGCTGCGCTCACATTTAGTTGGTGGTCTATGTTTGCAGATGGACATGTATACTTTGAAACCGCCGCAGTAATCATCACACTTATTCTAATCGGCCGATACATGGAACAAATAAGTAAGGGACGTGCCAGCGAAGCAATCAAAAAATTACTCGAATTAGGAGTCAAAGAAGCTCATAAAATCATGAAAGGTGGCGTGCTTTCAAATGTTCCAGTCGATACACTCAAAGTTGGAGATATTGTTCGAGTATTACCAGGAGAAAAAATTCCACTCGACGGAATCATCATCCACGGCAACTCAAGCGTCGATGAATCCATGCTCACGGGCGAAAGCTTGCCAGTTAAAAAAGAAGTAGATGGTGAAGTATTCGGCGCAACAGTAAATCAAAAAGGTTCGCTGGATATCAAAATATCTGCGATAGGAAAAGACACCGCACTCGCACGAATCGTGAAGTTGGTTGAAGATGCACAACAACAAAAAGCTCCGATGCAAAAACTCGTTGATATAATCGCGGGAATCTTTGTACCAATTGTGATAGTTATAGCAATGATCACATTTGCAGGATGGTTTTTCTCAACAGGATCTATTGAATCCGCACTCATAGCAGCCGTCGCAGTATTAGTCATAGCATGTCCATGCG
>NZCD01000055.1 GCA_002688135.1 Parcubacteria group bacterium | reverse complement strand
TGAGAAGAAGTTGTGAATGTACCTGGCTGAGAGGCGAAGAACCGCCAAAATCTCCGATTTTGTGACGGTTTACAATGCATCGATAGCCCACCACCTACAACAAGAAACAATGTAACTTGAACTTAAGTGAAACATTTAAATACCTGAAATGAGCCTGGTCTTTTAGGCGAGGGATATCAAGGACGCAACAAAATAGAAGACAGGTAAACGTGGGTATATGTAAATTTTATGCTACAATAACCAACTATGAAATTCCCAAAAATCAAACGCCGCGATATTGGAATCATACTTATTGTGGTTCCTTCAATGCTGTTCTTAGCTTCAATATATGATTTCTTGATGACAACAGTTATCATTTGGCTGCACACCTTAGAAGGCGTGGATATGAGCTTCTTGTATAAAGACATATCAGCACAAGAAGGATTAGCTCGACTGCTTTCACACAGAGTGAATAGCATGATAATTCTACGCTATCTTTTGACTGCGGCAGCTATTGGGTTAGCGCTAGGTGGAATACTAATCAAGACTGCAGCAGCATCTCAAACAGTACTATCAGTAAAGAAGTTCATTAAAAAAGCAGCACAAGTAATACGAAGTTATTTAGGATTATTTGCAAAATTCATTCTGATTGTTTTTACTGCAAAAGTACTTTCAGAGATACTACAATATACATTTGCAGACATAGAGATGGTTCGGCGCGTCATTGTAATAGCAGAATTCGTAATCTTTTCATATTTTCAAATAGGAATGATTATTGTTTCTCTAGCGATTGTCTATAATAAGAAACCCAAGCTCAAGGATTTTTTTGTCGGGCGTTATTTGTTTACGAAGTTTTTACTCGGGACGTTGTTATTTATGGTGATGGTAAAAATTGGATTAGAGCTTTATATCATTCCAGGTTTATATCTCGGGTTTAGATATATGTTCTTTCCGTATTTTCTCGCAGCCAAGAAAGAGTTGGATATTATGGAGGCATTCAGACTTTCTGCAAAAGCAACTGAAGGAGCGAAAATGGACATTTTCTTGTTGCAGTTCGTCTTGCTACTCCTGTTTATAGTCGCAGTGGTGCCACTGGGATTGGGATTATTCATTATGGTGCCATTGGCAAGTATTGTTTGGGCGTTGGTGTATAAGAAGAGGATTGAGGGGTGAGGATTGAGGATTGAGGGCGGCTTTGCCGCTTTTTTTGACACATTATTTTCTGATTGGTACTTTGAAACACTAATATAATCCTTCTATTATGAATTCTTTTGAGAGATATGTGAAAACGCTCAAGGAGGCGGCAAAAAAAATTGGTCTTGATGATGCAATGATTGCAAAATTATCCGAGCCAAACAACATCATCGAAAAAACAATCGATATAAATAAAGATGACGGATCGGTGGTTTCGTTTGAGGCGTATCGCGTACAATTTAATAATGCACGCGGACCATATAAAGGAGGAATTCGTTTTCATCCAGAGGCAGACATTCATGATGTAAAAGCACTTGCAGCACTTATGGCAATTAAGTGCGCAGTTGTAGGAATTCCGTTGGGAGGAGGAAAGGGCGGAGTGAAATGTAATCCAAAAGAATTATCAGAAAAAGAAATTGAGCAGGTTGCAAGGAGTTGGGCGCGCGCGATGGCGAACGATATTGGAGTAGATCAAGATATTCCTGCTCCGGACGTCTACACAAATCCGCAGATCATGGCATACATGCTCGATGAATATGAAAAAACAGTCGGAAGATCAGAGCCAGGAATGATAACAGGAAAACCAATTGCGCTTGGAGGTTCACAAGGACGCGATGCGGCAACTGCACAAGGTGGAGTTTATGTTTTACAATCTCTTGTTAAAAAATTAGGAAAAAATCCTTCAGATTTGCGTGTTGCAGTACAAGGATATGGAAATGCTGGATATCACGCAGCACGATTATTACATGCTGCAGGATACAAAATAGTGGCAGCATCAGATTCAAAAGGAGGAGTCTATAATCCAGAAGGATTAGATCCAGAAGTTTTATCTCAAACAAAAAAAGAACAAGGATCAGTTTCTCAAGGAAATCTCGGAGACACAATCTCAAACGAAGATTTACTAACATGTGAATGTGATATACTTATTCCTGCAGCACTAGATAATCAACTTCGAGAAGATAATGCATCAAATGTAAAAGCGTCTATCATTCTCGAACTAGCAAACGGCCCAACAGCCCCAGAAGCTGACCCGATTTTAAGAGAAAAAAACATTCACGTTCTTCCTGATGTTCTGGCAAATGCAGGCGGGGTAACAGTCAGCTATTTCGAATGGGTACAAAACCGCCAGCAATTCTACTGGACGCAGGAAGATGTGTTGTCAAAACTTCAGCCTATAATGGAAAAATCTTTTGAAGCAGTCTTTGAAACATCACAAAACAAATCATTAACCCTGCGTGAAGCAGCATTTATAACAGCATTGTCTCGAATAGTCGAGGTAATGCAATTACGAGGACTATGAGAAATATAGACAAACCTGAACAGACTTCTGCCAAAGAAGAAGCAGGTGGCGGGATTGATGCAGCTCTTGCATCAGTAAAAGCACAAGCAAAAGAGTTGTCATCTTTGTCAGAGCTCGATGAGCAGGAACAAGCCAGACTTTTTAATGAGCATACAGATCATAATTTTAGGGTCGCACTGGAAAAAGCCGTCGAGATGTACCCAAACGCAAAGGAGAAAATCCTGCAATCGTTAGAAGTACCGCAAAAAGGCGCATATCATAACGAGGGCGCCTTGATGGAATCCCATCTAAAACTGATTATTCAAACACTCCACAACATTGTTGATGGAAAATTTCCTGAAGGATTAGATGATGAAGCAAAAGCTATGATTCAGGAGGTCGTGGTGGTGGATGGAAAATACGGAAAAGAACCAAATCCAGAATTAATTCAATATACATTTTTACACGACATCGACAAGTTGGGGAAACTTAGTTTTCGCATTGAGGATAGTGATGAATTTATAGGGATATCACAGGAAGAGCGGCAGGAGATTCGTGAAAAAGGAACACCTATTAAATATCCGCATCCAGAAACAGGCGATTTGGTTGAGGTGAAAAGCATGTCATATTTGGGTCATGGAGAATCCGGTGCAGAGATGATGGAGCAATGGGGCGTGCCAGATCACATTAGAATTGCTGTTGAGAATCATGAGGCAGCATTTGCATTTGCGGCAATGGACAAAGATGGTTCGGTAAAAGATATAGTGTCTGCGGCAAAATATGAGGTTATATTTGTTGACCCTGGCTATACGGATGAACAGCAAAAATTAAATATGGTAGCTTCATTTATGGATTCCGCAGCCTCGCTTTCGCCTGAAGGGAAGGCACAGATTCGAGGATTTCAAAATATGGTGAAAGCTCGAAATAATTTTCTACTCATCAAGGGTTATCTGGATGAAGGTGCAAAAATCCGTGAGAATGATTTAGGAAAATTGAAAAAAGCAAACAAAATACTTGAAGCAAAAGATATTGAATCAAAGATTATCAAAAACAAGAGTTATGATATGGGCGCGCTTACAGTAAAGCTTGATGAATTGATTGCTGCTGGAAATCTTGATGAAGAAGATAAGAAATTCGTAGTCGATTTACTTGAGTCCGGAGGGGATCAACAAATGCTCGGCAGAACATTACGCGCAAAATTAAGATTCGTTAAACCAGTACTTGCACAAACAGAGCAAAAATAAAAACCGAGCCGTAGCTCGGGAGGTTTTAGGCGTTCATGTTCGCGCTCTTTTGTGCGGCAAAAATTTTTGGTAACCATTGTAGCAATAGCCATTTCAGATCATCATCAGATTCAATGTCATGAGATGGCGGGATTTGCAGTACCATCAGAGACAACAGCGAGCCTTGAATAATCCGAGTTGCTCCGCGAAATTCGCGACGCGCTAGAAGGCGGGACAGTGGTTCTTCAACCAAGCCCGTTCCATTGAGATGAATGACGGTGTTTTGGGGTGTATATACACCGACGTGCCCAACGCCATCATCAGGATCATCAATAAAATAATTGTGTCCTTCTGAATCAGTGAATACTAAATCCAGAGGCCTGATTTGCTCAAAAGGAACTCGCTGGCCATATTCTCGCTGCTGAATGGAGCGGCGAGGAAGATATATGCCAGAACAACCAAAAGCCCACTTCAATATGCTGGAGCAATCAGCAAAAGTAGGCGCACCATGAGTGCGTGCTGGCTTCGTATATTGAACGACAGGCGCACATTTACGCAGATCCTCAATAATACGAGGAAACAGGAACTTGAAATGCAGAGATTCCAGAATCTCTCGCATCTGCTCTTGGGTTAAAGGAACGCTTAGGCTAGCTAAATCAACTGCAACACGGTCTGCCACCGCACGATACATCAATTGTGTAAATCCTCCTTTACAACACCTGATGTTTCACAGCTACAACTAAATACTACTCATTACTACCTCTTTGTAGCCATACAACCAACATAGACTAAATGTATATTTTTTGCAAGGGTGTGAGTACGACAGTATTGACCTGTGTATAACTTTTACGAAAATCATTGACTTGGCGTAAAAAAGTGCTATATTTGACATATAGTCGACAAGGGTCTGCTATACAATTATCATTTACAATAAAATTACATATTGAGGCTTAATTTGCCAAAAAGTTCCTTGACGTAGCACAAGCTATACCTTCAGAACTTGTTTGAAAAATTGATCACTCAATCTGAAATTTTATTCCTAAACGCTAATTGTATAGCAGACCTAAGAGGTTATTTGGGCAGAGTGTCATCCGATGGGATGGTATGTCTGTCTCAGTGTTGATTACTCATTCAGCCATTGGTAGTGGTGTTTGAATGGGAATAGAACCGCTGCTCACCACGGCGGTTTTTATTTTTTTATTTGTATTTTTATTCTTTTTTAAGTTAAATTATTTATTCTCAATGAGAACTTTCCTTTTTAGAGAAATTTTCTGCATGATTTTTTTAATATCACGACCTTCGTATTTCATAGTGCATTTTCTCAGCATGAGAGCGTCTACTCCTTTAGGAAATTTCTTGCATTGCTTTTTCAAAAAAGCAACAAAAACTTCGCGCCACGTTCTGTTCAGGGTTTAACTTGGTTTTTCAGACAAATTTTCAAACTCGAGCTATCGCTCTCAAACATAAAAATTTGTATCTGAAAAACCGTCGTTAAACTAATCCTGAACGCCACTATGCGCGGCGGCTATCGCCGATTAATATGTCGCTATCGCGGATTTTATTTTGGCTGCTATCGCAGATTTTATATTAAAAAAACGCAGATTGCATCTGCGGTTTTTTTGAAGCGTACTCACGGCCTCATCGTCACTAATTAAATCGGGCTGGTGAGACTTGAACTCACGGCCTCATCGTCATACATAGCGTCGGGCTGGTGAGACTTGAACTCACGGCCTCATCGTCCCAAACGACGCGCGCTACCAACTGCGCCACAGCCCGACGCTACATGTATGACAAAATTTTAATTACGTCCTGCTATCGCAGGCCTGGCTCCACACGCCACCAACTGCGCCACAGCCCGATTTAATAAGTGACATCGTATTTTAATATGACCTTAGCAGGTCAAGCTCCGCACGCCACCAACTGCGCCACAGCCCTTGCTCCCTGCTTTGCTGAATGATGAGTTGCGTCATCCTTCTTCGCTGGGGTACGAAGAGCAAGTCCATCACAAATACAGTGACCATAAACTATCAAATACACATGGAAGATGCAAGTTTAGATGGTGACAATGTGATATAATACTCAACTATGACGGAGGAAGAAAAATCCGGTTCTGTTGAGGTTGAGGAAGAGATAAAACCAACAGAACCAATCATACCTTCAATGGAGGGGAAAGAAGATATGGGACATTTGCATGAGCAAATAGGTTCTTTGATTCGCGCAATGACTAAAGATTATGATTTGTCTGTTACATCTCATGTAGACCCAATGATACGCAAAGTGCTGATGAAACAAGGAAAAGATCCTAGTCAGGAATATTTTGCTCGTTTCAAAATGGACCCAAGAACAAAACGTCCTACGCGTGAAGTTCAGTATGTGCATATTCCTGAAAAGATCCACGTACGCAATGAACGTATCGCAATTGCCATAGCATTGCACGAAGCAGGTCATGTGGTAAGTACGAGAAATCATATTATTCCAGATGAGATTGCAAAAACAATGGGCTTTGGCGCACTGATGGCATCGGTAGAAGAACGACCAACCGATCAGGTGGCGCGAGTTCGTATGCCGGGAATGGCAAGTTGGGTTGATGAATTACGGAGAGATCAGGTAATTGATATGTTGCTGGAAATGCAAGCCCGAGTTGATATGGAGCGAGGTGAGAGGTCAGTAATTGAACCAGAAGAAAGTGCGGAAGAAAATGAAGTGCTTGAGGGAGAAGTAGAAGAAGAGCCGCACATTCATGATAGGAAGTTTGATCTGGAAAGCATCGCGCTTTTAATGCCAAAAAAAGGACATCGTTTTCAGCAGTTAACAGGACTATTGGTTTTTGGGCCGCACTATTCAGAGGAAGAACTCAAGATACTTACAGACCCAGACGTATTGCGTATATATGAAAAAATACGCCAGCATGTAGAGTTCATAGAGCACTCAATTCCAGAAGAGGGAGCAGATGAGGAGGAAGCTGACAATGCAATGATGCTGCGAGCAGCAACAGTACAAAGAAAAATTTTGCCAGCAGCACAAGAGTTGATAGATATGGATCGGCAAGATTTTCGTGATGAAGAAATGCGGAAACGCGAAACTCGCAAAAAGATGCTGGAGCAAAGTATGTCAGACGAAGAGCGGGAGGAGCGAGAAAAACAGCGCCAGAAGCTTGATGATTTAAAAAATAAAAAAGAAGAATTAGAACGCAAAAAGGAAGAAATAGAAAATGATGATTCAATGGATGAAGAGAAAAAAGAAACTGCAAAATCAGAATTGGATGGTGAGATTGAGGAAAATGAAGAGGAACAAGAAAATACAGAAAAAGAGATGAGAGATGGGCTGGGCAATGAACAACAGGAGATAGAAGATATGGCTAATGATATTGAGGACTTACAACACGAACAAGATGAATTACGATCTCAACAAATAAAAATTCAACATGACGAATCTCTAGATGAAGATGAAAAGAAAATTGCAATGGATGAATTAGAGCGTCAGTTACAAGAGAGTGAGGAAAAGATGAGGGGGAAGCAGGATGATTTATGGGACAAGATTCCTGATGAAATCAAAGAAAAAATCATGAAGATGGCTGAACAAGCAATGAAAGATATGGAGGATCAGATAATGAAAGAGTATGAAGGTGATTTATCGCCCGAGCCGATGATGACACACAAAGAGCGAGATGAGAAAGAAAGAGATGAGGAGGCAGAACGTGAGGAGGAAGAGCGAGATGAGAAAGAAAGAGAAGAGAAAGAGAAAGCACGAGAAAAGGAACGAGAAAAAATGGAAAAAGAGAAAGAGGAGATAGAAAGAAAAATGAAAGAGTTGGCAGAAAATAAACCAATATACGAAAAGGAATTTCAACTCATTCGAGAGCCATATCGAGAATTAATGGATGAATTGGATGAAATCCTTAATCCTACAACTGCGTCACAAGTAACATTTACTTCAACAGGAACAAGATTAAATATTAAAAAATTATTCTTGTGGTCTGGGCAGCGTGGTGGTGGATCAAAAGAATTGACTGTAAAACCGTTTGAGACTGTGAAAAAGCCTGAAGCGCGAGATTATTCTATTCAGTTGGTTGTAGATTTATCAAGTTCAATGTCAGCAGGGGGTGGTTATGGTAGTTATGGAAATAGGTTTGGTTCAGCAGAGAACAAAAAGAAGAAATCAGAACAATTGTATAAAGGTTCTCGAATAGACGAAGCGTTTAAGGCGACTATATGCGCGGCCGAGGTTTTAGATGCGTTAGGAATACGCGTGAGTGTTGTGGGGTTTCAAGATCGTATTATTCCTATGAAGGGGTTTGATGAAAAGCTTGATGATAAGGTGCGTGAGCGAATGCAGGGATTAGTATATGAAGTGTATGACAGCAATCCTGGTGGGAATAATAGTGCATCATACAATGACGATGGGAAATGTGTAAGGGAGGCATCAGATTTACTTGAAGAAGAAGAAACAGATCAGAAGATTATGATTGTCTTATCAGATGGGCAGCCAGCTCCAAAGTACAGTGTAACAGACGAATCAGGACGTGGTGTATCAGCGAAAGATCATTTGAGGCAAACAGTCGCAGATGTGGTGACATTCACCGATCAAAAGATTGTCGGGCTTGGAATTGGAGAGGGGACGGACCATGTGTCAGATTATTATCCTGTATCACGACCAAATATCAATATTGAAAATTTAGTTGAAAATATGACCGAAATTTTAAGAACAGTGATTGTAGAACCACACATCCTTGAACAAGCGGCAAGAGAGATGCGCAAGAGACTCGGACTAACAAGTAAAGGATCCAGAAGTTTTACATTTGGAGGCGGAAATTGGTATTAAAAAATATATATTCGTGCTAAAATATAATAAATCATTGATGTATGAATGAACAAAATATAAATAAAATTAAAGATTTCTTATTTTCAATGCGGCAATTTCGATCACCTGAAATTTTTCCTATTGCTGCGGCGATATCCAGACAAGAAGATTACGATATTACTGCAGCGGAACTTCAAAAGTCTGGATTGCCTTACATAATTGTGGGGGATCAACATGAAGATCTGATTTTAGCGCCAATGTTGGAAAGGATTGTACAAGGAAAAGGGATTATTTTGGAATTAACAGGACCATTACCACCTAAAATATATGGCGTCTGTGCAGGATTATTTCAATCAGGTGTGGTAAATGTACATTTAGCAGGAGAACTGGAGCCACGCGTGATCAATCCAGCACCTGAAGGGGGTTATATCATTTTGTTCATGAATGATCAGTTATTTAAGGATTTTGAAGGACGGTATATATTAAGTGCATTCTGTAATTTGGCGAATCAGAAGGAGGTAGCGTAGGCTGTCATCCCGGCGTAGGCCAGGATCCATCAATCTAAACAGCATGGATCCCGGCCTACGCCGGGATGACAGTAAACAGTAATTTGAGTTAAAAAAAAGTCTCCCTGCGTGCAGGGAGACGATCGTGAAGTGGGTTGGCTTATTTGGTAAATAAGCGCAAAAATATTGTATTCACGATAGGAAACAAGATAAAACAGTTGAGCTCACAGCGAAACCTGTTGGTTTCAATTCCACACTGCTAATGATGCTTTGAAATCTTGAGAAACCTGTCGGTTTCCTCAAAGAGGTGGGAAGTGAGACTATCGATTAAATGCACAACCACCACGGTATGTATTTGAGCGATAGCCTCAACGCGTTGATGCAGACGCGTTTTATCAATTATAAACGGATAAAGAGTTTATAATTAAGATTTCATGGTTAGTGTAGTGTAACCATTAAAAGAGTTAGAGGAGATAGTTCCGTCTATCGACGGAAGATGTAGAAAGAGCAATGCAATGACGGATCCTAACAACGGATTTTCATCATTACAAACGCATTATAGCATAAAAAAACGCGTTTGTCAATCAAACATTTTCAAAAAATTCTATGGATCGAGGCAAAAAACCACTATCAGAGCCGTCGGAATCAATGGAGATTAAGGAGGGAAAGCGATTTCGCAACAAAGATCATCACGAGATTATTACGGTTACATCAGTAACAAAAGACGCAGCAGGAAAGATAATTCACGTTGATTTTCGTCCAAAAACATGGATATCAGATGAAACAGGCTCATTCATTAGCGAGGGTGCAAATATTCAGTTGTTCAAAGATAATTTTGAAGAACATCCAGATGCTGAATTAGGGTGCAGGTTGAACTAGGGATGTATATCAACATAATATCAGGTGCAGAAATTACGATTGTTGATTATGGAACAGATGAAGATGATAATTATGTTGTATTGAAAGGCGGAAGGAGACTAAAGGGAGATGCATTCATGCGAAGATATAAAAAAAAGGAGGAGGAAGAGGGGGATTCTGAAAGAAAGGTAGATTTCTGGGAGGTGTTTAAGGTGGGAGATGAAATTCCTTTGACTGAAAATCAGACGGTAAGAATTGCAGATGAAGAAGATGATGGTTCTGGGTTGATCGCTACAGAAGATGTGGGAAGTGGAACAAAGCGGTTGACGGATAAGAAAATGTTATTGGATATTAAAGAACAACAAGATTTGGGTTTTGTTCCTGGCGCAAGAGTAAGATTAGGCAGTAATGAAGGAGTCGTAAGAGAGTATGGTTTGGTTGGAGAAGCGATGATTGATTTTGGGGGAGTTGTGCCTA
Organism: Parcubacteria group bacterium; assembly: GCA_002688135.1. GTDB lineage: Bacteria > Patescibacteriota > Patescibacteriia > Magasanikbacterales. Next base: position 447 of record NZCD01000055.1, on the reverse strand, counting down.
CTTCGGCAAGACCAAGAAATGAAGCTGACATGAAAGCTGGCGGATATGAGATTCTGTCAGGCGTTGAATCTAAAGAAATGGAGATAAGAGAGGGGAGATTCTATCGGCACATTCATTCAGGAAGAACGGTGAGGGTGACGAGTAGTAGTTCGCATAGGGGGACAGCATTTGAACCCCGCGCAGAGACTGCGGGTCGAGGAATACTTGCAGGAATGCGTGAAGATGATTTCAAAGAAGAGTTTGAAGAAAGAGAATTTCCTTTGGGAATAGAAATGAAACCCGGTGAAAGATATCTCTTGAAAGATAAAAGACGCGTGAGACTCACTACAGTTTTTGAAGCATTAGATGCCTTACAAGTAAATTACGAGACTCTTAGTGGAGTTGATTATGATGAAGAGCTTGATATTTTTGTGGATATGATCGAGGCAAAAATCGAGGATCCGGATA
>NZCD01000054.1 GCA_002688135.1 Parcubacteria group bacterium | reverse complement strand
GGAGTTTCCGTTGGAACAGGTGTGGGAGTTTCCGTTGGAACGGGTGTGGGAGTTTCTGTTGGAACAGGTGTAGGTGTTTCTGTTGGAATAGGCGTAGAAGTCGCAGTGGGTGTTGGCGTGGAAGTGGCAGTAGGTGTTGGCGTGAAATTTGCTATTTGTGTTAATTCAACTTTGTTCAGATGGTCCAAGTGTGCTGTTACAGTTTCAGCAATCAGGTTATCCAGAACTCTTGTTGCTTCGACTCCGGCTGCTACGGTTGATTCTACATTTGGTGTAGGTTCTGGAATGTTCTCCGAACACGCAGCTACCAGAGCCAGTAGCGCCATGATAGTCCATACAGCAAATACCGAGATATATGGATTATGGAAGTTAAACAGATTGTTTTTGGTTCTACTTATCCAAGTTAAAAAGTTCAAAAAATTCAATTCTCTGATCTATTACGTGTTCTCTTACTTGGGAACCAACTTCTAAAGCTTCTGGAGGGATTTTATTGCCTTCACGGTAAGGGGACTTGATCGATTCGTCTTGCCATTCCATATAAACAACATTTTTATCCCCAGGGAGCGTACCGCCGTTGAAATAAACTTTGGTAGGACCTCTTTGCCCTGATTTCTCGTAAATTATTGCCTGCTTGGCAACCAACTGGGCGACATTTTTTGCCATGCCCGGTTTCACGTCGTAGACTCTTCTAATTAAGTACATAATTTATTCCGATCAACTTTGGTTTTCCAAGCATATCATTCTATATCAATTCCTATATTTAGCTTAACGCTAGATGGCTGATTTATTCGAAAGATGAATACCCCAAACCAACACCGGAAAGAGATGCACAAACCCAGAACAAAATACTAAAACCACTAGCTAGAGCACTGCGGTCCATTACATAAACACCGATGAAAGTTATAGTAGACTATATTTTCATCATAAATTTATTTAATCCTGATTATAACTGGAGTTACAGAATGAGAGAAACAATGTTAGCTGCTTTAGACGACGGTACAGGTAAATATATTTTAAACGATTTGCCAATGCCGGCTATGCCTGAAGGCTACGCGTTAATGCGGGTTCATCAAACTGGAATTTGCGGTTCTGACCTCCATTTAACTACAGACAGATCCCAGAAAAATGAATCACAAACTCTGCCAGGGGGACACGAAATAGCAGGTGAGATAATAGACATGCCGGCTGAAAGCAATATTCTGAAAGTGGGTGACAGGGTTGCTATTGAAGGCATTGGGGCAGGAAAGGCATGCTTTTCTTGCGATTATTGTAACTACGGGCAATGGCGCCATTGCGAATATAAAGACGAAGAAACTGGCGGCGGATTCGCCGAATTTATTACTAGAAAACCTGCCGGTTTATTTAAAATTCCAGATCACATGGATTGGACCGACGCGGCTTTGGTTGAACCATTGGCCGTCTCGGTACATGGTTTTAGATATGCTGGAATGAAACCGGACAATGTGGTCGGAGTCGTTGGTTCAGCGACCATAGGATTATCCAGTATCGTTGTAGCGAAAGAATTTGGAGCAAGAGAAATAATAGCATCGGCACGATACCCCCAGCAGGCTGAAGCCGCAAAAAAGATGGGAGCAGACGTTGTAACTGGGTCCGATCCAGGTGAATTTGAGGAGGCTTGCAGAGAGGCAAATTCCGGTAAAGGTGCCGATTTTGTAGTTGAATCCATCGGAGGCTACCAGACGGAGTCTTTCAACCAAGCCGTCAGTGCAACCAGATCACAGGGAACCATGCTGTATCTCGGAGGTGTAAAAGTCCCTTCGGTTTTCGACATGTTTGACCCACTATTGAGGGAAATCAAAATCATCAGCTCAAATTGTTACGGTGTGATTGACGGTAGACATGACTTTGAGGTTGCGATCGGGATCCTGTCTTCAATTTCCTGTCCTTTCAGAGACATTGTGACACACACTTTCGCCTTGAATGATATTCAAAAAGGAATTGATACCGCTTGGGATAAGACTACAGGGTCAATAAAAGTTCACATAAGCCAAGGGTAATTTAGGGGCTAAAAGCTTTTAGTTGTAGATTAGCGTTATAAAAATATTTTTAAAAGAGTGGTTTTGTTTGTTCAAGTTTGGTAGCCCCAACGGGACTCGAACCCGTGTCTCCACCTTGAAAGGGTGATGTCCTAGGCCGCTGGACGATGGGGCCAGTATGCTATTTCGTAGGTTGTTAAGGATACCAGTGAATACAAAATTAGAAAGGCATTACGGTTAAGGATATATGGCTAATTGATCCAGTCCTAATTTTTCAGGGAATCCCACCATCAAATTCATATTTTGAACAGCGGCTCCTGCTGCTCCCTTAACCAAATTATCCAGAACTGTAGTTACTACCAATAAATTGTCGGACACTTTTACTATTGGGTGTATGAGGCAGTTGTTGTTACCCCAGGTATGTTTAGTCGATGGCGATGTTTGGACGATTTTTACGAAATTTTCGTTACTATAATAATCGTTATAAATTTCATATACTTCTTCTTGGGTAATCGTTTTTGCCAGGCGGGCGTAATTAGTACCCAATATCCCTCTCGTCATGGGTATTAAGTGTGGTACGAAGCTTACTTTTATATCGCCGATTTTAGAAAGTTTGGAAAGTTCCTGCTCCATTTCAGGCTGATGTCTGTGACCCGATAAACCGTAGCTTTGCGCGCTATCATTTATCTCTGAAAACCCGAACTCTGCCTTTGACGATCTACCGGCTCCGGAAACACCAGTTTTTGAATCATTAATTATTGAAGATTCGATAATTAATGAGTTAACTGCAGGAGCCATACCTAAAATAGCCCCTGTAGGAAAACATCCTGGATTGGCCACCAGTTTACTTGTCTTGATTTTTTCTCTGTGAATTTCTGGCAATCCGTATGTTGATTTTTCCAAATGTTCTGGGCAGGGATGTTTAGTTTTATATGTGGATTCGTATAATTCTAAGCTTTTCAACCTAAAATCGGCGGCGACATCCACGCAAGGAATTCCTTCCATAATAAATGGATTTAATTGTTCGGCACTTGCAGCATGAGGCAATGCCGAAAACACGAAATCTAAGGAAGCGTCAGGTTCTTTGGTAACTGTTAAAGTGGTTGCTTCCAAATGGGGGTATATTTCACTTAATAATTTACCCGCTGAACTGCGTCCAGTAGCCGAAACCACCGAAACTTCCGGATGCCTGTGCAGAATTCTTGCTAATTCAGCACCTGCGTATCCGGTTACATTTAAGATCCCAACTTTTAGCGTCATTACAAAAATAAGAGGTTTTTTTCTTATATTTTATCAGTATTAAATTACATCACTCCTGATAAGCAGATGGACAATTTGTGACAATAGGACATTTGTCGCAAAGCGGATTACGTGCCTTACATGTTCTTCTTCCGTGATTTATCAGAAGAATATGGAATTTAAAACGGTCTGTCGGAGCAATTAACTTTTCCATTATCGGGTGTGCATTATCCGCTGTTGTTTTACTCGTAATAAACCCCAGCCTTCTCGAAACTCTATGGACGTGAGTATCAACGGGAAATGCGGGAAGATCCAGAGCAAATGACATAACGACGGCTGCGGTTTTGGGTCCGACTCCAGGCAGGGAAATCAACCATTCTCTTACGTCTTCTATCCCCATATCTTTTAGGATATCTAAATTAAAATTTGATAACCTGGCGTGTATTTCGAACAAGATACTTTTTATTCTTAAAGCTTTTTGGTTTGCGAGTCCTCCATGTTTTATCGTTGCTTCTAATTCTTTGTTTCCTGTTTCAACTACATCGGTCCAGTTTGGGTAAACTGATTTCAATTTTTTGAAAGCTTTTTCTGCGTTTAAATCTGAAGTGTGTTGGGTGAGAACGGTGAAAATTAATTCGTCCAAAATTTCCATTTTCGGACGCCAGTCTATTGCTCCGTAATGTTTTTGTAGCTGCCTTAATACCGTGCGATATTTTACTGGTGAATTTCCTTTATTTATCAATATGATCTTTTTGCAACGTAGTCGGCTAACAAATCCAGGGATTCACGATTTTTACTTTTTGGCATAGTTTCCAAGTTTTCGTGGGCTTTTTTTATATAATCGTCAGCAATACTTTGGGCCGTTTTTATAGCTCCTGTTTTTTTTACCATATCTATTACTTCGGCAAGTAATTGTTTTCTCTGTTTTTCATCTGCCTCAAAAAATCTTTCTATGATTGTGGCTCCGTCATTTTCGTAGGCAATTATCGCTGGAAGCGTTATAGTACCCTCCGAAATATCATTTCCAGAAGGTTTTCCCAGTCGATCTGGTGTGGAAACATAATCCAGAATATCGTCGTATATTTGATACGCCATCCCAAGGTTATACCCATAATTGTTCAGACGAATTATTGATTCCTCATCACCGTCGGCGAGCAGGGCGCCCCCAAGGGCTGCAGTACAAAATAGAGTAGCGGTCTTGTTATATATGCGCTCGTTATATGATTTTCTGTCAATATCTGTTTTCCAGGCTGCCAAAATTTCATCTAGTTCTCCGCAAGCCAGTTCCGATATGGTTTGGGCAAATCTTTTTATAAGTCGTATGTTTCCAGTTTCGCAAACGTATACCGCAGAAGTAGCAAAAATGTGATCACCAAGCAATACGGCGATATTACGGCCCCAAAGATTACTGGCGGTTGCATGTCCGCGCCTGGTATCAGCTTTGTCCACTGTATCGTCATGCACTAGAGTTGCTATATGCAAAAGTTCAATGGCTGTTGCCATTTTCACCACTGTATCAGTTGTGGTTTTACCCCAAAGACCGGCCACTAATAGAGTTATGGCCGGACGAATTCGCTTTCCAGGTGTTGAAAGGACGTGTTTTAATCGGTCTTCTATGCCTGTCGTATTTTCGGGAATACGATCAGACTGACTGAGTAGCTCTTCAACAACTTTATCTAAATCCTTTTCTACGGGACCATATATGCGTTGCTGTACTGAATCATCTGACATGATTTAGTTCATTAACCGATTATTTTCATCTTCTATTACGGTATCTTCAAGTTTTTTGAACAGAGGCGAAGGAGATTCTATTTTTATATCATCAAGAATTTTCTTTCTCTCCCATCCGTCATGCAAGGTATTTTCTTTGAACCCTAACATTTCATGTATTAATTTTGAGGTCGACGGCAGAAAAGGATAAAAGACAGTCCGGAGAGTGGCAATAATGTTTATGCCCACCCACAACGTTGTTGCAGCCTTCGTTTTGTCGGATTTTAACTCAAACCAGGGTTTTTTTTGGTCAATGTATTTATTACCTGATTGTGCCAATTTCATTGCGGATTGTAGTGCAGACCTAAATTTTCTATCTTGGATAGATTGTGAAACGTCCTCGAGGGCCTTGTCACAATCGGACAGTGCTTGCAGGTCTGTTTTTCCAAAACGTGATGGTTTTGAAAGAATTTCAAAGTTTTTATTTGTCATCGTCAGCACTCTATGAACGAAATTCCCCAAAGTTGCCACAAGTTCGTTATTATTTGCAGATACGTATCCAGCCCAAGTGAATTCTGAGTCAGATGTTTCGGGCATTATGGAAGCGAGGTAATATCTTAGTGGCTCAGGATCATACCGGCTTAAATAATCCGACAACCAAACAGCATGTCCTTTGCTTTTTGAAAAGTCGATTCCACCCAAGTTTAGGTATTCGTTGGCGACCACATCGGTTGGTAAATTTAGGTTACCGTAACCAAGTAGTATTGCTGGCCAAATTATGGTGTGAAAGGGTACATTGTCTTTTCCCTGAAAATAGTAGGATTCTGCGTCTTCGTCCAACCAAAAATCTTTCCAAAGATCTGGTGTACCCGAAATTTCTGCCCATTCAATAGTTGCAGACAGGTATCCTATTACGGCTTCAAACCACACATATATCCTTTTGTTTTCGTATCCTTCTTTTATCGGGACGGAAATGCCCCATTCAATATCTCTGGTTATGGCTCTGTCGATAAGGCCTTCCTTTATCATTCCCATTGATTGGTTTTTAACGTTTGGTCTCCAATCATTTTTGTCCGATATCCACTCTTCCAGAGCATCTTGGAATTTTGATAAATTGAGGAATTGGTGTGTTGTGTCTTTAAATTTAGGAGTTGATCCGTCTCTCTTAGACTTAATATTTATCAAGTCTGTTGGATCAAGAGTACGCCCACAATCATCACATTGATCTCCTCTTGCATTTTTATATGAGCAAAACGGGCATTCCCCTTCAACGAACCTGTCGGATAGGAACATTTTTTCTGTAGTTGAAAACGGCATCTTTTGGGATTTTTCGCTAAGAAAATCCTGTTGTTTAAGTTTTAAAAAAATATCGTGAACCGTTTTTTTATGTGTTGCCGTATGGGTATGGGTGTAGAGATCATAAGAAAACCCCATTTTTTCTAACGAATTCTTCCATATTTCATGGTATTTCGTCGCTATCTCAATGGGTTCAACGCCTTCGTCCATGGCTTTCAGCGCAGTTGGAGTGCCATGCATATCGGAGCCGGAAACCATGACTACTTGATTTCCCCGAAGTCTATGATATCTGGCGAAAATATCTGCGGGTACATTCATCCCCGCTATATGACCTAAATGCGGTTCACCGTTTACATACGGCAAAGCTACCGCTACAAGTATTTTTTTTGGCAAAATCAATGATTTTTAGTTAAAAAGGTAAACAAGTTTATTTGTTAAAGTATCTATTGTTTGATTATGGCAGATAACTTTCGTTTTCGGTAATTTTGTCCGTATGTTCAGGCAATACTTTTT